>URPG01000184.1 GCA_900549675.1 uncultured Oscillospiraceae bacterium
AACAATGGAATATAGTAAGGAAGATTTAATGGAAGCAAAACGGCAAATTGATTCAACATTGCATAAATTGCGGGAAACCATAATAACCTTTGAAGCAAAAGAAACTCCAGAGAGATATAAGTCACAGATTACTTTGGCGAAAAGACGGATAAGGGCTTTTGAAATAGCAAATTATTTTATAGAAAACGAGATTGAAAACAGTCAGTAAATTCAAAACAAGTGTATCTTTGGCGTTGGCATTCGTTTTGAATGCTGTAATATTAATCGAAAGAACCATAATCTGAAAAGGAAGATAATATTTAAAAAACATTAAGGAAAATTTGGCTACTCCCCATACTGGCTTTTTGCTAAACAACTCCAACCAGTCACCCCAGCAGACAGTAACCTCCATTTTGAAACTGGAATAAATTTATCGATCATCACAATTCCAATCTCATGGAAATGACTTCCTGAAATCCGACTATGCGGGAGCGAAATCCTTTGGGATTTCTTCCACACTCAACAAATCCAGCCCGTTCATACATAGAAACTGCTCTTTCATTTTCAGCAACTACTTTAAGTTCAAGCTGGTTATATCCCGCTGTTTTAGCACATTCGATACACGAAGCCAGCAAAGCCTTACCAATTCCAAGTCCCCAATACTTTTTCACAACACTGATGCCAAATTCTGCTCGATGCCGTACCTTATATTTTGTACCGATTGCCTCAATTCCTGCTGTTCCCGCAATTACACTGTCAACTATGGCAAGCAATTCAATCTCTCTTTCACTCTCAGCTTTTTCTTTCAGAAACTGGCTCTCCTGTTCGACATTAAAACTGTTTTCATCTGGATATGTAAGCAAATAATCTGTTTCACTATGTGTCAGATTGAAATTATCCACTACAAGCTGACCATCACTCTCTGTTCCATTCCTCAAACAACATTCCATGCCATTACTTAATATTATTGTTTTGTTATATCTCATAACTGCTCCTTTACTGACAACTGTCCTCAAAGTCAGCTTCTTCATCTATACAATATCCTAATCAGAAAAATGTTTTCTCATTTCATATTGTTTAACAAATACACTAAATTTCAATTTCTTCAAAAAAGCGTTCAATGCCTGATCCCGTTCATCCACATTTATTACCCTCATCTCTAAACTCTTTGTTTGTTTAAGTAAATCTAACAAAATCTCTGTGGCAACTCCCATTCTGCGATATTGGGGATGTACCGCTAACTGCGCAATATCTCCTTTTATTTTGTCCACAATACCATATCCAATCAAGTTTCCATCAAATTTAACAATCGTATAAGAAAAGGATTTAGCGATTGCACAAACAGCATCTTTTGCGTTTTGCCATGAAGGTGGATAAGTCCAAAAATCTTTGACCGCTGTCCATTGATCATCTTGTAATTTTTCCGGATGTTCCAGTTTCCACACTTTATGTACGCCCGGTTCTTTTATCTTGCCCGTCAGTTGGTAACAATTCAATATTCTGTTAATTCGAAATCCCTGTTTTTTATATAAAGTGAGCGCCTTCTCATTATCTTGAATCACTTCCAGTTGATACATGCTGATTTTATTTTTTATACATATAGTGCTAACCAGATTCAATAATTCCCCCATAATTCCTGTTCTCCGAAAATCGGGGATAACTCCTGTTCCGAGGTCATAGACTGTCTTTTCGTTATCCCAATCTCTCACTCCATTCAAGATAAAACCGACAAGCGTTCTATCTGCAAAGGCTCCAACTGAAACCGCAGGCATAAATCCATTTCTTTTCAGCATTGTTTCAAAAGATTTAAAAGGCATATCAACTGAAACCTGATAATCAGAAAATGCCTGTGTAAACGCTTCGTATATACAAACGGAATCTGTATTTTCCAATGTCCGGTATTCCATATTTTCTCCTTAATGCTATATTTACTCTATTGGAAGATTGTGCTGTTTCAAAAATGAAAGCTTATCCCAATAGCCTCGTTGGAATAAAATTTTCCCATTCACTACCTGAAAAAAACCACACCCCCGTAACCCCAATGGATCACGCCATTCCAAGATTGCCCATTGCCCATCCTCAAAAATATTTTCCACGATAGCTGTCATATCCGCTGTTGAAAATTCGGCTGTGAACATGGTACGGATTGCTTCAATTCCTACTACTGGTTCATTCGCTACTTGGTGATTCGTCGCATTTTCATGATAAAGGGCTGTAATTGCTTCCACATCATGTTTATTGAATGCATCTACCCATAACTGAACAACTTCTTTCGGTCTTAACATTTCTGTTTTTCCTCCTATGCCTTGTGTGTTTTTATTATATCAAAAAGCAAGTTGAAAGTCGAGAATCATTATAAAGGCACAAAAACTCCACAAACCAACACACCCTCCGGGAGTGTCGAGGGTAGAATAGCAAGCACTGCCTATGTCCGGACACATAGGCGAAATTCCCCATACTTCCCTACCGTCCGTATGATGAAATTACCATAGGGAAGTATCCCTAACCCTCTTTGATTTTCTTTCTGCTTTTTCCCTGCCAGTCCTTGAACATTTTCCGCAGATTTGCTATAATAACACATGGATAATTCTATCCAAAAACAACTGAACAGACACGAAACCAGACTGTTGTAAACCGAGCATTTTACAGCAGTTTTTTTGTACCCAAAAACAGGAAAGGAAGTATCAGAAATGGCAAACAGGACACGCACCAACCGGAATGAATTTCATTTAGACGATAAAGAGCAGTTTATCCTTGATGAGAAGTTTAAGCTGTCCGGCATGGAAAGCAAATCAGCTTTCCTCCGGAAACTTATCCTCTACGGATATGTCTATGATGTTGATTACAGTTTCCTCCGGGAGTACAACACAGAGCTTGGACGGATCAGCTCCAGCCTGAACCAGATTGCAAAAAGAATTAACAGCACAAACCATGTCTATCAGGAAGATATGGACGAAGTAAAGGAGTTGATGAAACAGGTATGGCATACACAAAAATCCATGCTATCACAGCAACCATTGATAAAGCGGTAGCCTATATCTGCAACCCGGATAAAACTGATGAAAGCATCTACATTTCCTCTTATGCCTGTGCGCCGGAAACCGCAGCGATTGATTTCAAATATACCTTAGACCACTGCCGGGAAAACAGCCCGAATAAAGCCTATCATCTGATACAGGCTTTCGCTCCCGGAGAGGTCAGTTTTGAGGAAGCACACCAGATAGGGAAAGAGCTTGCCGACAAAGTTTTAGAGGGAAAATATTCTTATGTTGTCACCACACATATTGATAAAGGTCACGTCCATAACCATATCATTTTTTGTGCCGCCGACAACTTTGAACATAACAAATATCATGACTGCAAACAGACCTATTACCGCATCCGGAAATTAAGCGATGAGCTATGCAGCGAGCATAATCTTTCCGTCATTATCCCCGGTGGGGAGCGTGGTAAAAAATATAACGAATGGCAGTCAGACAAGAACGGTGCCGCATGGAAAACGCAGATAAGAAAAGACATCAATGCTGCCATAAAATCATCTTCCACCTATGAGGAATTTCTGCTCCTGATGCGGGCAAAAGGCTATGAAATAAAAGGGGAAAGTTCTGGGGAAGATGCGCCAAAATATATCTCATTTCGCCCGCTTGGAAAAGACCGTTTTGTGCGTGGCAGCGTAAAGTCACTCGGCAGGGAATACACAAAAGAACGCATCAAAGAACGGATTGAATTGAAACGGGAGAGGAAAGCTGTTATCCCGAAAAAAGATTACGCAAACAAAAGGCTGGTTGACACCTCTGATGAAAAATTCCAGAACAGTCCGGGACTGCAAAGGTGGGCAGCGATTGAGAATTTAAAGATTGCTGCACAGGCTTACAATGAAGCCGGTTCTATAAAAGAACTGGAGCAGAAAATCGCCACCACAGCCGCCACCGGGAAGGAAGCAAAACAGACTGTCCGTAAATTAGAAAACCGCATCAAAGATCTTGCGGAAATTATCAAATATGCAGAACAGTATAAGGCAAATAAATCCTATAACATCGCCTACAAAAAAGCTAAAAACCCCGACGCATATTTCCGTAAGCATGAGAGCCAGATCATTCTCTATGGCGGCGCAAGACGTATGCTGGAGCAGGCGGGCATCAGTCTAAAAGGCTTGAACATTGACAAGCTAAAAGCAGAATATCAAGAGTTGACCGCACAGAAGAAAGAACTAACTGCCACCTACAAAAACTGTGATAAGGAACTGAAATCACTGAACCGGAAACTGGAAAATCTCAACCAGTATTTAGGGCGCTCAGAGCCGCAGAAAGACGCACCAAAAGAGCCAGACAGGAATAACACCCCTGCCCGGTAAAAAGGGCGGGGAATCGCCTGTTAAGGGCAAAAAACGCATCATGGAAATGTGCATAACTCCCCATTCCGTCATGGACAACACCGTTCACAGGACATGGAAAAGCAAAAGGCAGCTTTCCCACATCCTGCAAACAATGTTGCCCACAACTCCATGAGAAGGGGAGTTATACACATTACCACAATGCCGACGCCTGCTGAATCCCACCCTTTCCTTCCTGCCTTTTTATATGATTCGTAAAAATCTCTTGCAGGCAAGGCTCTTTTCCTGTAATATAGTCAACAAATCCGCAAAAAAAATAGGAGCGCCGAAGCACCCCCATTTCCTAAACCCTCTTGCAAAATCCGCAGTGTTGGTTTATAATCATCATAGAAGCCGAAGGATTCTAGCACGTCCGACGGTTGTACA
>URPG01000185.1 GCA_900549675.1 uncultured Oscillospiraceae bacterium
CATCCTCTGACATTGGCAATATTACTTTTGTCAGGGCGAAACCGACGACGTATTTCTGAAATTTCTTTTTCGTTCATGGCAAACCTCTCTGTATCAATCAATAGGATGAAATTTTAGACAAGAACTAAAATCATTATCCAGTATACCTAAAAGAGGAGTTTTTGGCAAGATTTAACGGTCTATTGGGTAATTTATAATTTTTGTAGAATAAAGCTTTATAAAGATAAAAAAGATAAAAAAGTGCTTTTTTCAAGCACTTTTTAAATAACTAGAAACTGATTTTATCTAAGAATTCAGATACCGCACTTCTTTTTTTTGTTTCTTGCGGTTCATCATATTCGACCAACACGGCATCGTCACCCATTAATTTAATTTGCGACCAAGGAATAACAATGTCATGATCTCGCCCTAAAAGGCCGAACCAACGCAAACGACCGTAAATGACGACGGAGCTTAATCTTGCATTTTTCATATCAATGTCTATATCAGACACATATCCAATTTTAGTTCCATCTTTCACATTTATCACTTCTTTATTGCGCAAATCTCCCATTCGGCAGGTCATAATATCTCCTCCGCATTCAAATAATTATATATACGCAGAGCAAGCTATTCATTATACCTTTTTCGATTGATTTATACTAAATCATCCATACCGACAATTTTAGGTCCACTGTGCAGAATTTCTTGGTATAAATTTTCCATTTCTTTTTTTGATTGAATTGAAATACCTCTTTCAATAATTTGTCCTTGAATCATTGACGGCAATTGTACAAAATAGTCATATGCTTCTCTTTTACTTTTCAGGTTTTTTGAATCCGACATTATAAAATCTCCTATTTTTCACATTATAGTCCTTTGATAACTTTATTATGGGTATTTTCCTAGTGAATATGAGTGTTTTGGTAGCAAATTTCTCTTTTTCTTTATCAAAAATATCAGTTTTTTATTTTTTTTATCGCAACTATTGAATTGTATACCATTTTGGTATACAATGAATACTGTTTAGAATAGATTGCAAGTGATATCATAGGATATCTAGGAAAATGAATTTATAAAACTCATGGAGGAACCATACATGAATCATAATTTACTAAACATATCTGATTTAAAAGTTTCTGTAGAAGGAAACGATATTTTAAAAGGTCTAAATCTTTCTATTAATAAGGGAGAAACACATGTTATTCTTGGCCCCAATGGTGCAGGAAAATCCACTTTGGCTTATGCAGTGATGGGCCACCCTGATTATCAGATTGATGGCGGTGAAATAATTTTTGAAGGAGAAAATGTGACGGAAGAAAGTACCGATAAAAGAGCCAAAAGAGGTATTTTTCTTTCTTTCCAGAATCCTGAGGAAATAAACGGCATTACCATGGTGAACTTTTTAAAAACAGCGAAAAAAGCTGTATCTGACAAGCCTCTGCCTGTTTTAAAATTTCATAAAGAATTAACAAAAAAAATGGAAGCTCTTTCTATCAATCCAGATTATGCCGAACGTCATATTAACGTCGGCTTTTCAGGCGGAGAAAAGAAAAAAGCTGAAATTTTGCAAATGCTTATGTTGGAACCAAAACTGGCTATTTTGGATGAAACTGATTCAGGCTTAGACGTTGATGCCGTAAAAATTGTATCTCTTGGTGTAAAAGAATTTAAAAACAGTGAAAATGCTCTTCTCATTATTACCCATAATGCCCGTATATTGGATGAATTGGACGTTGACTATGTTCATGTTCTTGAAGATGGTAAAATTGTGCGTACGGCAGGTCGAGAACTCGTTGATTTCATCAGCAAAAACGGCTTTGCTGCTTTAAATAAAGAAATGTAACGGCTGCTTTGCATTTAAAACTTATTATTCCCCAATGAATTATGAAAGGAAGGCCGTATTTGTGAGAACCTTGGAAGAAGAAAAAACAAATGTAGAAGAAATAGATCGCAGTGTCTATGATATAAAAGATAAAGTTGACGCAGGCTATACGGTTAAAAACGGTTTAACACGGGAAATCATTGAAGAAATTTCCCGTACTAAAAATGATCCGGAATGGATGCGTGAATTCCGCTTAAAGGCATTAGAAATTTATAATACTTTAGATGTTCCCCCTTGGGGCCCTGATTTGTCAGAATTGAATATGGACGATATTACCACCTATATTCGTCCGAAAACAGATATGCAAATGAATTGGGACGATGTCCCCGATTATATTAAAAATACTTTTGACCGTTTAGGGATTCCAGAGGCTGAAAGAACTTCTCTTGCCGGTGTTGGTGCCCAATATGATTCTGAAGTTGTTTACCACAATGTCCGTGAAGAAGTGGCAGGGTGTAGTTTATACCGACATGGAAAGTGCTTTAACCGGTGAGTATGCAGATATGGTTAAAGAACATTTTATGAAACTTTTGACTCCCGGCGACCATAAATTCAATGCTTTACATGGCGCTGTTTGGTCCGGCGGCTCTTTTGTGTACGTTCCCCCGGGTGTTCATGTAGATATCCCTTTGCAGTCTTATTTCCGTTTAAATGCCCCAGGAGCGGGTCAATTTGAACACACACTGATTATCGTGGATAAAGGTGCTTATCTGCACTTTATTGAGGGCTGTTCTGCGCCTAAATACAATGTTGCCAACCTACATGCTGGCTGTGTAGAATTATTCGTAGAAGAAGGTGCCAGACTGCGTTATTCCACCATTGAAAACTGGTCAAAGAATATGTATAACCTTAACAGTAAACGTGCGTTGGTGCAAAAAAACGGAATTATGGAATGGGTTTCGGGCTCTTTTGGTTCTCATACTTCTTATTTGTATCCCATGAGCATTTTAAAAGGCGAAAATGCCAGGATGGAATTTACCGGCATTACCTTTGCCGGCAACGGTCAAAATTTGGATACCGGTGCAAAAGTAGTTCATGCCGCTCCTAATACAAGATCACATATTTCCACAAAATCAATTTCACGTGACGGCGGCATTTCAACGTTCAGAAGTGCTGTCAGTGTACTGCCAAAAGCAACAGGAAGCAAAACTTCTACTTCCTGTGAATCTTTAATGCTGGACAGCCGTTCCCGTTCTGATACCATTCCTGTTTTGGATATTCAAACAGACGATGTAGATGTCGGACATGAAGCTAAAATCGGCAGAATCAGCAATGAAGCTATTTTTTATTTAATGAGCCGTGGGCTTAGTGAAGAAGATGCAAAGGCAATGATTGTCGGCGGGTTTGCTGAACCGATTGCCAAAGAGCTGCCCATGGAATACGCTGTTGAAATGAATAACTTAATTCACCTTGAAATGGTCGGCAGTATCGGGTAATGGGAAAGGACTTGAAAATATGAATATCGAGAATATAAACCGTCTTCCTGTGATTACTTGGAGACATTTAAAGATAAATGATACTGCACTTGAGAATCTTCCGCAGAGCGTTTCAAAACAAAATTTGCCAGATTTCTCACTTTTCCCCGGCATTCATTCTGTAAACCACAAAAGTGAATTTGATGAGATTGAAACCGGTATGGGAAAAGAAACAGAAGCTTATACACATGCTGTTGCCAATGAAAGAAAAAATTTAGCCGTTATTGATAAAATTAAAAAACCAATTTTTTATTCTTACTCTTTGGATAAAAATCTACCTGCTGTCGTGAATACTCATGAAATAATAGCCGAAGAAAACAGTTCTTCTACCTTTTTATTTAATTATAACAGTATAGATGGCAGTGCTGTCTTTCATGCGGGAACCACCAAAATATATGCAAAAGCAGGTTCCGCAACCAAGTTAATTTATGTGCAGACTTTAAATGATGAATCGCTAGCTTGGGAAAATATTGGAATTGAAATTGAAGAAAATGCTAAGGTTGAAATTATACAGGTCCTTTTAGGCGGTAATCGAACCTTGTCCGGTATTAAAGCAAAATTAAAAGGACAAAAGAGTGAATTTAAGATTAAATCTGTCTATTTTGGCACAAACTCACAGAATATTGACTTAAACTATGTAGCCGAACATATTGGGCGTGAAACCTTTACGGAGATTCTAGTGGATGGTGCTTTAGCCAATTCGGCTGTCAAGACACTTCGCTCTACGATTGACTTTAAATCAGGTGCCAAACATTCTGTTGGACGCGAAAGCGAGGATGTTCTTATCTTTAGTCCTACAGCACGTAACCGCACCGTACCGCTGATTCTTTGTTCGGAAGAAGATGTAGAAGGTCAGCACGCTGCCAGTGTCGGTAAAGTGGATCAAGATAAATTATTCTATTTGCAATCCAGAGGTTTATCTGAAATTGATGCTAAAAAGTTACTTTTAGAAGCCAAATTCGCTCCGGCTGTAGAAGAGATTCCCGACAAAGAAATTTGCGATCGAGTACGTGCGTATTTGGAAAGGAGCGTTGAAATCAATGCTGAAAGTATTTGATGATTTTCCTTTATTTCATGAGTATCAATCGGAAAAACCTCTCATCTATTTAGATACAGCCGCTACTGCTCAAAAACCTCTTTCGGTTATACAGGCAGAAGAGAAGTATTACAGACAAAGCAATGCCAATCCCAATCGAGGGATTTATGAGTTGGACTTGCGTGCAACAGAGATTCATGAAAACGCACGTAAAAAGGCAGCTGACTTTATCGGTGCTGAATATGCAGAAGAAATTATTTTTACGCAAAACACTACAGAGGCCTTTAACCTCTTGGCGTACAGCTATGGAATTCCGTTTTTAAAAAAAGGCGACAGTATTTTA
>URPG01000186.1 GCA_900549675.1 uncultured Oscillospiraceae bacterium
CAAAGGTTTTGCTCTTAAATCACCAATCGCATAAACACCTTCAATATTGGTTTTCGTTGTTTCATCCGCTGTGCTGTAACCATTACTGTCAAGTTCAATTTGATCTTTAAACAATTCAGTATTGGGAATGTGACCGATAGCAACAAATAGACCTTCTAACTCTAATTTTGTTTCAGATTGATCAATTCTATTGACCACTTGAATTCCGGACACTTTTTGTTCAGCAAAAATTTCTTTTACTTCACTGTTCCAGACAATTTCAACGTTTTCTGCATTTTCCAAGGGTGCCAAATAAGACTTTGAGGCCCTAAGAGTATCTCTTCTGTGAATCAAATAAACTTTTTTCGCTATTTTAGCTAAATAAACAGCGTCGGCTGCTGCCGTATCGCCGCCGCCAACAACGGCAACAGTTTTGTTTTTAAAGAACATACCATCACAAGTGGCACAATAAGAAACACCCTTGCCTCTTAAGCTGTTCTCATTTTCAAGACCTAGTTCGCGCGGGTAAGCACCGGTAGCCAATATAACGACTTTAGCCTCTATCACGCCATCGGTAGTTACTGCCTTTTTAACAGGACCGTTAAGCTCAACAGACGTTACATCAGCATAGCGAGTTTTAGCGCCAAATCGTTCGGCTCCGTTTTGCATTTCCATCGCTAGATCGAAACCGTTCACACCGTTTGGAAAACCAGGATAGTTATCAATTTGGTCGGTAGTGCCCATTTGACCGCCCGGAGCCGTTTTTTCAACTACTGTCGTTTTAAGGTTGGCTCTGGCACAGTAAAGGGCAGCGGTGTAACCGGCTGGTCCCCCGCCAAGAATCAAAACATCTTCCATAGTTTCTCCTTCACTTTTAATCGGCAAGGCCGGTTTATTTGCTGTATTCTTCAATCATTGAGATAATGTTTTCTTTAGGCTGAACCCCGACAGATTGTGCTACGGGCTTTCCGTCTTTGAATAAAATCAAAGTAGGGATACTCATAACGCCAAACTGCTCTGCTAAATCCGGTTGTTCGTCAATATTAACTTTACCAACGCGGACTTCCTCGGTTTTTTCCTCTGCAATTTCATCCACAATGGGAGAGAGCATACGGCAGGGACCGCACCAGGAGGCCCAAAAATCTACAAGCAGGGGTTTATCGTTTTTCTCAATTTCGTTATTAAAGTTCGTATTGTCTAAAGTAATGACAGCCATTATAAAAATCTCCTTTATATTGTACTTTTATTATATTAGTACTTTAAAATTTTCTTATATATATTTTTCCATATTTTTCGTAAAAAAGCAAGTGTTTTTCTTTAACTTTTTTTCTTTTTACAAATCCGACATATCTTACAAAAAAGAAATCTTTATTCGCAGAAAATAAAAGACTCTTAATTAGTATAATAAAAATATCGTAAATTATTAATGGTACAGAAAAAATGAGAAGACAATACATTTTAAAATTACGGGAATTTAGATAATTAATAAGATTGGGTATAAAAATAAAAAAGAAAAAGCGCATACGGCTTTTTCTTTTTGAGATTCTATAGATTCATAAACTAAATTTAATCTTTGGTTTTATCCGGTTCGGCTTGTTTCAGATGTTCCTCTATTAAATAGCGGGGGCGGTGTTTGGATTCTGTGTAAATCTTGCCGACATAACCGCCTACCACACCAATACACAACATTTGCAAGCCGCCCAACAGCCAAATGGATCCAACTGTGGCGGTCCAACCCGGTACGGTGTTTCCGCTGAAATAAGAAATCAAAGTGTAAAGAAGTCCGAAAATACTGAGAGTGGAAATTAAAATACCTAAATTGGAGATGAGCTTTAAAGGTTTTACAGAAAATGAAGTGATGCCGTCTAAAGCAAAAGCAATCATTTTCCCTAAGGGATATTTTGATTCTCCTGCAGCACGTTCTTTACGGTCGTAATAAACATAATCACTGCGGAAGCCTATGAGCGGCACAATTCCTCTCAAAAACAAATTGACTTCTTTATAGTCTTTCAAAGCCAGCAAAGCGCGTTTACTCATCAGGCGGTAGTCGGCATGGTTAAAGACGACTTCCACACCCATCCACTTCATGACCTTATAAAAACCTTCTGCGGTTGTTTTTTTGAAGAGGGTGTCGGTTTTACGTTCTTTTCGAACACCATAAACAACATCACAGCCTTCCAAATATTTTTCAACGAATTCATCCAATACTTCAATGTCGTCCTGCAGGTCGGCATCCATGCTGATGGCGCAGTCACAATATTGCTCGGCTGTTTCCAGCCCTGCCAGCAAAGCATGCTGGTGACCGCGGTTGTGTGCCAATTTCAACCCTTCTATTGTTTTGTTTTCCTGGCTGAATTTTTCAATCAGCTGCCATGTTTTATCTTTACTGCCGTCGTCTACAAAAAGAATTCGGCTTTTTTCGTCGATAAGAGATTTTGACCGCATAGCATCTAACTGAGCTGTGAGAGCTTTGACAGTTTGCGGCAGCATTTCTTCTTCGTTATAACAGGGAATGACAAAATAAACAGTAGGCAAAATTATTCTCCTTTGACATCATTTGTTGTGTTGGATTCAGCAAAACCCGAATGGGGATAAGGCAATTTGTATTCCTTGGGAACCATGGCACCGGCTTTTAAAAAGGTTGTGTTCTTTTTTTGCATATATTCATTAAAAGAGTGTCTTTCTAGTGTTTTGACGGAAGAAACTGTTTTTGGCGGGAGTGGGGGTACTTGAGAACGGCTGAGGATGAGGTAGGCAATTAAAATGACGACAGCACAAACGGTGAGAATAATACCACTGATCAGCCCGGGGGTCGTGTAAGTGAATTCGACGACGACCTTTTCACCCTGCGGGATTTCCACCGCCATAAAGCCGATATTTGCCTTTTCAATCAGCGCCTTTTCACCGTTCACTTTTGCAGACCAACCGTCCTCGTAAGGAACGCTGAAGAACAACAGGTTAGAGCGGGAAGATTGAATTTCAGCGGTAAAGCCTGTGTTTGTATAACGGAATGAATAGGCCGTTTCTTTTGCACGGTTTTTGCAGTCGTTTATATACGCTTCTTTGCTGAATTTCTGCTCTTCTGAGGGCAATTTGAAGAGCGTTTCAGGCAGACGCTCGATTTGATAATCCTCTAAAACAATGGCCTTTAAAAGAACCAACTCACGCTGTGATTCACTCAGTTTATCATACTCAGAGCGCGGCAAATAATAATTATAAGTAAAACCCATGGGAATATAGTATTCGTTTTCCCATATGTCAAAACCGTTGCCGTAGCCGTGGTAAATCCAGCCGGGCATTTTAGGTTCATCATTTTCTTCGCCGGCGAAGAAATCATTGTCAGAAGATTCATCAAACAGCCATTTCACAGAAGTAAGTCCCCGCAGAGCATAGTGAGAGGTATCCGGCCGGGAAGCTACATCGCGCTGTACGCCGATGGTATTGTAAAAATCCATGATAGAGCCCGGCACAATACTGTGGAATGCTTGGATAGATTGTACACCCCAAAACATAGCGGAGTTATCGAGAGATTCATAGAAGTCTGTGCGGACACCGTCCTCCCGCAAATCGTTGATTTGCAGCTCAGCGCCTCCGTTTAACGCATAAGGAATGAGATGCTGATAAGGAGAGGCCGTTTGGGTTTTACCCAACGCAATAAAGTAAACGGAGTAAAGGACAGCAACCAAAGATAAAATACGCAGAGTGATTTTAGCAAATTGAGATTCCTTGTGTTTGTAGAATTGAAGCAGAATTACGGTAAGAGCAATGCATAAAAAAGCAATGGCGACATAGGTCCAAAACCGTGTAGGGTAATCCATTAATCCGAAAGAGAGAGATTTTACACCATCTTTTTCTTCTGTAGCCGGCATAAAACCAACGATTAAGGATACTCCGCCGGTAATCACTGTAACCCATGTGACGGAACGTTTCCAGTTGACAGGCTGATACTCAAAAGCCATAATGGTAGCCAAAGACATCATTAACGTAAGCATATACAGCCAACGCCCGTAATAGGCGCTGTTAAAAAGCTGAAAAGAGGCATTTAAGCCGGGAACCAAAGCCATGAAAAACAGAATATACAAGAATTTTTTAAGCCAGTGTTTACGGCGGATTTGCAGCCAGCCGATGACCCCTGTCATACCGAATAAAGGCAGCCATGCTCCCAAAGAAGCCCATTTAGAGGCAGAATCAGGAGTGAAATTAGGCCTTGCCGGTAAATCTGGCGGGAAAAACATACTTTGCAGGATATGCAGATAACGCTGTGTTTTATTATAGAAAATGGCATTCCAACCGTTAATGGTATTGTCCACCCGGTTATTTTGCAGCACCGCAAAGACAGAGGGCAGTAACAGAATGCCGGAGGCGGCCACGCCGACAACGGCTTCAAAAAATAAAAGAAGAAAATCCTTAACGGAAATTTTCCAGCTTTTGCAAATTAGACGCAGGAAAAAATAAATCAGTGTGAAAACGACTTGGCCTACAAAAAAATAGTAATTCACAAGGGCACAGCAGGCAACCGTTAAAGCAAAAACGCCTCGTTTGCGTTTGTACATATATTCATCTAGAGCGGCAAGCATTAGGGGAAAGAAAACCAAAGCCTCATGAAAATGGTTGAAAAAGACGTTGTAAACAGAAAAGCCCGAAAAAGCGTAGAGTAATGAGCCAATCATCGCATAAGTTTGGTTTTTTACATAGCGGTGCAGATAG
>URPG01000187.1 GCA_900549675.1 uncultured Oscillospiraceae bacterium
TAAAATTTCAAAATTTTTGAGAATTTTTACCAAATAATGCCGCTCTTCTTTTGTGATAGAATGACAACGTTTTTCGGGGTTGATTCCAGATTGCTGCAAAATGACGGGAATCATTTTCTGCGGCAGCAATTTATCCAGACTGTTCATAAACTGCTTATTTTTATTGTCCGCAAAATCTCTTAAAATTCTCTCATCCAGTTTTTTCTCATCTAAAGCGGGTTTTAAATCCAAAGAAACGGTATACCGTGCGGGTTTCATCTCTCTCATATGAGCAGAAGCACTCAAAATCGTAGGACCGGAAAGGCCGAAATGTGTGAACAAAAGCTCACCAAAATCCTCATAAATTACTTTATTTTTTTCATGGTCAAAGACTTTCACCCCGCTGTTTTTTAGAGAAAGTCCCTGCAATGCCGCACAGATATTTCCTCTTTCTACCAAAGGAATCAGCGAAGGAATTAACGGTACAATCGTATGTCCTGCTTTTTGGGCAAGCTTTGCTCCGTCTCCATTTGAGCCGGTTCCGGGATAAGATGCTCCGCCGCAGGCCAGCAAAACAGACTCTGCATCAATTTCGCCCCAATCGGTTTTCACGCCATATACCTGATGATTCTGCACCAGAAGTGATTCTACAGTGGCACGGTAAATTTCGACTCCGTTCTGCACGGCAAAGCGTTCTAATGCATCGGCGATTTCATCTGCTGTATCCGATACGGGAAAAACTCTTTTTCCCCGCTCCACCTTAAGCTTTACACCCAACTCTTCAAAAAACCGCATGGTATCCTCAGCATCGAATTGACAAAAGGCACTAAAAAGAAACTTTCCGTTTTGCGGTACTGCGGAAATAAGCTCTTCTACGCCGCTGTCATTGGTCACATTGCAACGGCCTTTTCCGGTAATTCTCAATTTTCTGCCGACTGATTTATTTTTATCCAGTAACAGCACAGATTTTCCTCTTGCAGCGCAAGTACCGGCGGCCATTAAGCCGGCCGGTCCGGCTCCCACTATAATGACATCATACTTCTTTT
The DNA here is from genome assembly GCA_900549675.1 of uncultured Oscillospiraceae bacterium. Lineage (GTDB taxonomy): Bacteria > Bacillota > Clostridia > Oscillospirales > Acutalibacteraceae > Scatolibacter. The sequence continues at coordinate 1,026 of URPG01000187.1, forward strand.
TCATCGTCTGTGCCTTCGTCCACTTTCTCATATACGCCGTACTCATCCCATATATGTTCAATTCGGTTCAGTGTTTCAGATATCGCAGCATGTTTTTCCATAGAGAGCGCTACAATCAGGGCATTGATTAAACTCAGCGGCCCTACAAGAGAATCCACAAAGGAAACCATTTCGCTTTTCGCCAACAGAACGTGAGAAGCGTGTTTGGCAAGGGGAGAGCTTTCCGTATCGGTAATCGCAATGGTTACTGCCCCCAATTCTTCGGCAAAATCCAAAGCTTTTACAGCCTTTTTGGAATATCGGGGAAAACTCATTGCAATAATGGCGTCATCTTTATCGGCACTAATCATCTGCTGATAAATACGTGCCTCTCCCGTTGCCTCAATTAAATGCACGCTGTCAAAAATCAACTCACAATAGTGAGATAAAAAAGTTGCCAACGCGAGTGAACTGCCTGCCCCCAAAATATAAACTTTTTTGACAGGTACCAAGGCTCTTACTGCCTTATAAAAAGCCTCTTGGTTTAAATTTTCTTTGGTACGGCGAATGACAGAGGCATCCTTATCCAAAACAGTTTCTAAGATTTTATCTTTTTCAAACTGTTCCATAGACATCGTCAAGCGCTGTAAACTGGTTAATTTGCTGCGAATCATCTCCTGCATGGCTTGTTGTAAAGCAGGATAACCGGAATAGCCTATCTCAGTTGCAAAACGCACCACTGTAGATTCGCTCACCCCCACGGTAAGCCCTAGCTTTGCGGCAGTCATAAACGCCACACGATCGGGGTGTTCTTCGATATACCGGGCAATTTGTTTTTGGCCTTTTGAAAAAGTAGAGCTATAGCGGCGAATTCTTTCTGAAAGCTGACTATTCATATTCTTACCCTCGAACTTCTTTATCGTTATAATAAATTGTAGATTTTATTTTTGTGGAGATATCACTTTTCCACTTTAATACCTTACATTCTATTTTTATCGTATTGATAGTCTATTTTAATTTTTGGATTCCTTTTTGTTTTCTCATTTACTTCTTATTTTACCGTTTACTCCTGCAAAAAGCAAGCTAAATCGATTGTATTTCGCTTTCATACTTCTCCATTCTGCAGGAATATGTCTATATTTCCTGCAAAAAAATAAAAGCACAGCCACGCTCTGCTTTTAAAATCTTTTATAAATGGCGATATTAATGTTAAATGTCCGAAAATTCTCCATGAACTCTTGAATCGATTTCACCGCATACGAAACATTTGCCGGACTTTTGGCTGGATTTTTTTTAAATATGTCAAAATTAAACCGTCCATGGCTCTGTCATAGACAAAGAATACAATATTGGCAACTAAAAACCACAACACCAGCGTATAAGCACCCAAAAAGGGGATTTCATCAATCGGAATCTGTAAAAATACCACAGAGATATAGGTTTCCAGTGCTATGGCCGCATTGAATATGGCATATTTAGCCATTATACTCAGCCATCTGTTTTTCATACGGGACAACACTGCATACAGCACCGGATAATAGCCGAAAAAGAAAACAAAAAACAAAACTGCTTCTCTGTCAGAAACCACCAAAAGAGAGAGGACAGAAACTACTCCGTAAACGCAAAACCCCCATTTGATGCCTGCCTCTACCACAACAGCAATTAAAAAACAGCCCGCTACCGCAGGAAGAGCCAAGGTGGCTACTGGAATTACTCCCGTCAAGAACATCACAGCAACGCAAAGGGCTGCTGTCACGCCGCTGAATGCCATTTTTTGTGTACGCGTTTTGTGCATAGAGAACGCTCTCCTTCAAAGTGGTTTTATGTTTGGGAAGTCTTTTGATTTTCACATTGCGTTTATACACATAAGTGTAGTAAAATACTTAAAACTGGTTGAAACTAAGAAAGCCTCTGCAAGCAGCCGCTTATATCTTTCTGTAATTCTGATTTTTATCCGCTGCTTTTTTTCAAAATTTACGATTTTGGAATTCCTTTAACAGCAAGGAATTAAATCGCCGCCCATACATTCGCAGCAGCAGTCAGCCATGAGTAAACCGGAGCAAATATCACAGGAATTACAGCCGCCCACATTTGGATTCGCCTGTGGGTTATATCCACCGTATACACCGCTTCTCTGGCTAGATGCTTGGTTGAAAGCAGCGCTATATTCCGCATTGCCGGGATCTAATCGGCAGGCTTGTGAAAAATGTTCTCTTGCCTCATCTAACCAGCCGCGGCGATACAAAACCGAGCCTTTTAAGAAATACCATTCTGCATTGCGGCTTTGTACAGGCACGCCGTTTAAAATTTGCTCTGCATCTGCAAAACGTCCTGTCATAATCAATTGACGTACATCTTTAAAATCAGACTGTCCATTGGTATTGACATGGTTGTATCCGCCAGTATAAGCACTCTGCCTGCCTGTACCGCCCTGTTTTCTTTGGTTTACGACCGTGTCGTAAGCCTCATTGATTTCCTTCATTTTTTCATCAGCCAATTCTTTTAAAGGGCTGTCGGCATACTGGTCGGGATGATATTTTTTGGCAAGATTGCGGTAAGCCTCTTTTATTTGTTCATCAGTTGCGCTCGGGGAAACGCCCAACACCTTATAGGGATCTGTCATTTCACTGCCCATTCCTTTCTTTACAAACCGAATGAAATCTATTCGCTCTTTTTATCATTATAAAAAACATTTTTATTTTTGTCTATCTTTCTTTTTCTCCCGCACATGCAAAAATAGAATCTCTTTTTGCACTTGCGGCAATCCCTTTTGAACGATATTTTGAATAATCGGTTCAAATTGTTGGAATTCTATTAAATTTACCGCAGGAATTATCATTGACAGATTCGCATTGAGTAATTCGTTGCAAAATAATTCCGTCCTTTGCTGTACCTCTCCTATGAACTGTTTGGATGGTTCTTTACCGATATAGTCTTGAAGCGATAATTTGGAAATCAGCGGATTAAAGCTATTGCTCTTTAAATCTGATTTTAAATCATCGGCAGCATCCATCTGATAAACCCAGCGCCCCAAAAAATAGCCAAACTGTTTGAGCGGCAACGCTAACATTGGATTTCCCGCCGCCAATTCTTCCATTAAGCGGGAAAGCATTTTGGCCGTTGGTTCGCTGCAAGCGTCTATCGAAGGATTCTCAAGCGCTTCCGCAGCTGTTTGTTCTTGCATAGCGGTATCAATAATTTCGGCCATCCAAGGATATTGTTGTTTTGCTTTTTTGTATTTTGCGGTCAAATAAGGCAAGCTTGTTCGAGATGCCAATGATTTTGCAAAACTTTCATCGTCCATATTATCTTTTGCTTTATGATAAGTCATCAAAACGGAAAGTGCTGCCGCCTTTTCGTATTCTTCCCCATTTAGCAGCATAAATTTACACTTCTTCAAGGGATTCATGGCACAGTGCCTATCTTCTATTTTTTGTGCCGAACCATTGACAGCGATAGCCACCAAAGCATAAAGCGTGGCGTCATAACTAAGCGTAAAGCGTGTGCCAACACCAAGACTGTCACCTAAAGCACGGCACAACCCACAATAAACCGCTCTGTACTCATCGTATTCACGCATGAGAAGCTCCGATTTTAACGGCCGAATATATCCAAACATCTCTTTTCCCTTTCTTTTTCTCATTTTAACCGAATTTG
>URPG01000188.1 GCA_900549675.1 uncultured Oscillospiraceae bacterium
TAAGCTGGGCTACAAGGATTCGAACCTTGAAATGACGGAGTCAGAGTCCGTTGCCTTACCGTTTGGCGATAGCCCATTGTTTTGTGTTGTGCCTCATAACAAAATGTATTATATACGATTCTTTCACAAAATGCAAGCCCTTTTTTAAATTTTTTTTGATTTTTTTGAAATCCGTAAAATTTCCTCTGTTTTTGCATGTTCCAGATATGATAAGACCGGACATCAAAATCTGAGAAATTGTGTATTCTCATGGTCTACCTCTGAAGCAAACATTTCATACGGTCTTATATAATCCCCCTTTAAAATACCGGTATTTTCGTTCAACTTTTATTTTTCTCATTTGAGTTTCCTCTTCTTCCCAATTTTACCTTCCTGAAACTTCTGCTCAATATCCAATAAATCCCAAATCCAATCTCTGCCCCCAGTACATTTCCCAGAATATCATCAAACTCAAACATTCCTATTTTTGTTATGCCCTGGATTAGTTCAATAGTTCCTGATAAAATTAACGCCCCCAAAAGTACAAAACGATTTTTCTCAAACTTCTGAAAGCAACAGGGCAAAAAAAGACCAACAGGAACAAACATCACGATATTCATAATAATTTGAAGCAGAATCTCTATGTTCTTATTGCCAAAGGCTTCTATATACGAACCAAACAAGCGAAGGCGAAAGGCGAACTCTGTTCCCTGAGTCCGCCCATAAAGTGTCATAATTATAATTACTGCAACAGAAAGAGAAAGAACACAGCTGCAAAATAAAGTTCTGAAAGGATTTTCTGTATACTTTGTACTGCGTTTTTTCATCAAAACCCAAACTATGGCTGTGAGGAAAATTCCCAATACGAAAACCGGAATAATATAACTTCTATATAGCGATAAATATCCCAAAAAATTCGCCCATAACTCATTCATGCGTAATTCTCCCTCTTAATTTGTTTTAACACCTAAAATCAGATTGGTATTTTCTTTTGCAGTATAGTATAAATCCAGTCTACCACATAAGACGCTGCCAATGACAGCCCCACAAGAGTCAACATAATCACAAACACATTTCTTGAGGCAAATACTAAAGTGGGCGTAAATATCATATAAAACTGCATGTGTGTCAGCCACATGTTGGTGGAATGTTTACCAAAGAACAACAGTGTTTTTTCTCCGGCTTTTCCCCAATGATACGTTCCAAACAACACAATTAACGCAAATGCAGAAAACGGTGCAAATATCATATGGCGTAAATTTGCTCTCACTATAATTATAAGTATCAAAAATAGCCACGGCAATATCGGATTCTTTCTGATTTTTGATAAGAATTTACAATGTTCCAGTATATCTTCTTTTGCCAAAATCATTCCCACCACAAAGGAAAACTGTGAACGTAAGAAAAGCATCAGGGCATTTAACAGAAGTCCTAATACTTCCATGTCAATTCGTCCCAAAACTAAATATTCCATTCCAAATGCGCTAATATAAAGTACAAAGGAAATTGGCAAGATAATCCAATAGGAATACTTTCTAATCCATTTAAAGATACCCCCGGATAACAACGCCAATATAGTATAGGTCTGTACAAACCAGAATGCTCCCACATAGCTGTTTTTAATCAGACATACATTCAAAATAAAATTCAAAAGGCTTCCCGGAAATCTCTCCTTCATTCCAAGAGCATATCCTACGCAACAGGTAAGAATCATGATAATCCAGAAACGAATCAACAATTTCAAAATTCTCTGAACTCTCTTCTTCATGCTGCTGCCTGATTCCTCACTTCTGTACAGACCATATCCACTGCAAAAAAGATAAATAGGAACACAGGCATCAAATATGTAGGATATGTGGGTTAAAAGAGGCACCCCCCCTAAGTATAAATTTACATCATAGAAATCAGCAATATCACTTCTATTGAATAAGTGAAGTCCCAGCATAAATAGGATTGCGATTCCTTGTAAGCGTTTTGTTTCATTTCTATTTAATTTCATTTTCTCCATACACTCAAATTTATTTTTAGATATCTATTCTGTTTTTTATAATCTTCTATTAATGGAATTCATTTTGAAAAACTAATGTATTATTTTTGCTAATAATTTTGAAGTCAAAGAATCTTTCGTAAAAAAATGTAGTCTGGCCATTATATTACGTATTATCCTTTCTACTAATCGACCACTATAATTCTCTCCAGTTGCACCCATTTTCCCTTCAAAATACGGATATGTATAGAATGAACCCATTGAAATATCCGATGTACAAAGTCTGTTAAAAAATGAAATTTCAATGTCATTTACGGAAATTTCATCACAATCTAAATATACATCATTTAATACCGATAAATAATCTTCTTTGTTTGCTTTAAAGATATTAGTGAAACACCATTTCTTTCCTTGATACATAATAAATTCATTTCTATATTTATTCTTAGTTCTTAAAATACTTTTTGCATTTTTTAAATATATTCTACCTGATATTTTATAAAAAAATTCCACATTGGCTAACAAACTACTCTTTTCAAGTGCTTCAGCAATAAGATAAGCATCTCCAAAACTTTTCCCATGTGCTAATATTTCATCTTTGCAAATTTTCCCTGGTATAAACTCAAACTCTTTACCATAAATTTTAGCTAACTTTTTATATTTTAACTCATCAAATGCATATCCAGAATTTTCTATAAACACGATTATATCAAAAGGTGTTGAACTAATATATTTTTCAATAGATGATTCATATTGATTTAATCTCTCTGCTACATTTTGAATAATATTTCCTGTATTATTATAAACACTGGAATCAATCGTTCCAGTCAATAACAAAGGAGTTGAATTTTTCTTATTTTCCATAGTCCTATAACCTTTTCACTTTATTTCGATTATTTTATACAATTCATAAATCTTAAAGCTAAACTTATCATCTATGATAAGTTTCTTTTGTTTACAGGGTCATCCCACTTAAACTGCTCTCTCCGTCTAAAACTCAATAATATCCCGTAAGGCAATGCTAACAAAGTAAGCCATCTTTTATTACTCTTTAAAATATAGGATGGGTATCCCGCCACAATTGATAAAGCTATATGCTGTCCTGCTGCTTTAAATTTCTCTTTAAAACATTGATTAGTTAACACCTGCATATTACTCAACATGGCATATCCCATCTTATTTTTTCTTAATAGATTCCAATTTCCTTTTGTAAGCCCTTCTTCCTGATATTCACAAATATAGATGCCTTCATTGTACCAGCGAATCTTGTATCCCAACATCGCTAATTTATCAGATTGTAGTTGCTCTGGTGCAAACATTTCACCTTCCCATACTGGAAACTTATACTTTTGCATAATTTCTGTCTTATATGCTTCACACATATCTGCATCTAAATCATACTTTTTCCGTTCTAAATTAGTGCAATCTACAAATCCTTTTTCGTTCACTTTCGGCCATACCTTTTTCAATGGTTGCCCATCTTCTGTGACACGAACAAACCCTACTGCCACAAAATCTTCTTTATCATCAATTTCATTTATCCTTTGAACTATTTTCTCAACTGCATCAAAACGTAAGCAATCGTCCGAATCTAGTCGAAAATAATATTTACCATTTGCAATAGAAATTGCATGATTTACAGCTCTAATCAGCCCCTCATGTTTTAATTTAATGTATCTGATATGAAATGGATTGTTTTCTTTTATCCAACCTTCCACTAATATTTCTGTCCCATCAGTAGAACCATCGTCTGTAATTAACCATTCAAAATTCATTACCGTCTGCTTTTGTAAAGAACGGTATGCTTTCTCTAAAATATATGCACGATTGTATGTTGCTGTATGTATGGTTAAAATCGGCTTCATATAAACCTCCCTCCAGTTCTCTATTTGTAACTGATAATTTTTTCTCAACTTTTTAGATAAAATAATTTCTTCCGACTATTTCATTCTTTATCCACCAATTTTATTAAAGCATTTATTCAATACTGAATCCAACCTTCTCTCCAAAATTTGTATCAATCGATTGATTTTTAGAATTTCAAACAAGACAAGTCTTAATTTTTCAATTAAAAGGCATATTATAAAAATTCCGCCTGCACATCCTACTACAATAAAAGGAATCCTATATGTCTTATAATTTGCAATCCAAGAAAATCTATCAGATATAAGTCCCCTCCATACCCAAGTCTGTGTATGTATTAAGTAAACACCAAAAGCTGCTGGTGAAAAGAAACGTACTATAGAAATCATTTTTGAACTTAATTGAAGTCTTGAAAATATTGCTACCATTCCAACTGCTATTAAAACAATTGTAACACTAATATAGGATACAAAAAGCCGCTTAGCAACCGGAGCAAATGTTTCCCACAGCCATGTTACTGCTATACAAATAGTAATCATAATACCCCAAGATGATACACGCCATTTTTCATTAATTCTATTTTTCTTTATCCATGCACCTACAATATATAAGATTATAAGCCAGGCAAAATCATAGCCCCCCCCCCGAGTGTAAATGTATCTGCAAACCAAGTAGAAAATGTCAGATACACAGAAAAAACCATAAACAGCACAAATATCAATCTATTTAATTCTTTTTCAGTAATATTTTGTATTAATCTATTGATCCACGGTATTAAGAAAAATAAAGCCGTATATGCATTCACATACCAATATTCATATGT
>URPG01000189.1 GCA_900549675.1 uncultured Oscillospiraceae bacterium
AAATTGTTTTAAAATGTAAGCGAGGCGAGTATTGAATATTTAAGTGTCTTTAAGATACGAAATGAAACCAGAAGATGCTTTTGCCTTTCTGTTATTTTGCTCTTAAAAAGAGAAATAATTCTCGATAAAATTAATTTAAAATAGAAAATGGCTCCATGATGATAGGGATCATATGGAAACAGCTTTATTTTTCCAATCCATAACAATTTCAAGTTCGTTTGTGTCTTGGTCCAATTGCTCTTTGACAGGCACAAAACCCTCTCGTTTATAAAATGTTAAGGCTCTATAGTTTTTTTGATATACTTGCAAGGTCAAAAAAGACTGCTTTTCTTTTACAAAATCAAGCAAAACTTTTCCAATACCTTTGGATTGATAAGAAGGATAAACAAAAATGCCGGCAATATAGTTGTCACTGAGCCCGATAAAGCCTTGGATTTTATTATCTTCTTCGTAAACATACAGATTGGCTTTCGGCAGCATTTCCTGTACCCGTTCATAATTGTTTTGCCAATAACTTTTGTCAATAAAGGAATGGGCAGAAAGGTTGGTTTCAAGCCAGATTTTCATCAGAATATCAAGCTCAGAGATTTGAAAAGATCGTATCATAAAAGAACCTCTCAAAATAGTTTGAAATGTCTAATTATATTATTTTTATCTAGTATAGTGATTTTATGATAAAAGGTCAAATAGTAAAATTGGGATTATGATAAAATCATACAAGAGGTGATGAGAATTTATCCGAGAATCCGAAATTTAAGAGAAGACAAGGATATGACGCAGACACAAATAGCGGATATTTTGCATTGCAGTCAAAGAATTTACAGCAATTATGAGCAAGGGGAAGTGGATATTCCGACGACCATTCTGATTCAGTTAGCAAAATTTCATCAGGTCAGCACGGACTATCTTCTAAACCTGACGGATAACCCCAAACCATATCCAAGAAATACAGACAAAACAGAGAGTGACGTTCGCTGAAACCACTCTCTGTTTTGTCTGTATTTCTATGAATTAAATTTTCTGTATGTCAAGATTAAATGCCCAACACGCGCTCGGTGTCTGCTACTAATTTTTGAAGAAGTGCAGTTGTTTCTTGGGCGGTAGGTGTGTTGGCAGAAAGATAAATCTTAATTTTAGGCTCTGTTCCGGAAGGGCGCACCATAAATTTGTTGCCGCCGCTTAAACGATATTCCAAAACGTTAGATTTTGGGAGTGTAATGGGTGTTTCTTTCTCATCATAGCGGATAGAAAGCAGATAGTCACTGCGGCCGACCACAGAGAATCCGCCAATTTCTTTTGGTGGATTTTTGCGGAGATTCTCCATGATAGCAGTCATTTTATTTAACCCGTCTTCACCTTCAAAGGTAAAGTTAAGCGTTTCGTTGCCGTAATAGCCGTATTCTTGGTACAGTGCCTGCATGGCGTCGTATAAAGTAATATTCTTTTCTTTATAATAAGAAGCCATTTCACAGATTAACATACTGGCGTCAACGGCATCTTTATCCCGCACATAGCCACCGGAAAGATAACCGTAGCTTTCTTCAAAGCCGAAAATAAAGTCGCTTTCCCGTCCGTTTTCTTCCAGTTCGGCGATGACATCACCAATATATTTGAAACCGGTTAAAACCCGGCGCAGTTCTACTCCGTATTTTTTTGCCACGGGGTCAATCATGTCGGTGCTGACAATGGTGGAAATGGCCACAGGGTTTTGGGGCAGTTTGCCTTGTTCACTTTTAATCTTAGCCACAAAATCAAGCAGTAATACACCTACTTCATTGCCGGAGAGCAGTACAAAATCATTGTCCTTTTTTACTGCAATGCCGACACGGTCGCAATCGGGGTCTGTGGCAAGCAGTAAATCCGGATGAACTTTTTGGCAAAGCTCAAGACCTTTTTGCAATGCCTCTTTAAATTCAGGATTCGGATAAGGGCAGGTTGGGAAGTTGCCGTCGGGTTCACTTTGTTCCGGCACAACCGTAATATCTTTTACTCCTATTTTCTCTAAGATTCTGAGAACACAAGCTTTACCGCTTCCGTTGAGAGGGGTGTAAACCACTTTTACATTGGAGGCATCACCTTTCAGGCTTTGGCGGTAAACGGCCTCAATAAAAGAATCTGCCACTTCATCATCCATATAGACGATACTGCCTTCTTCTAAGCCTTTTTCAAAATCAATTTTTTTGACATCACGGAAGATATCCAGTTTCTCGATTTCATGCATGATGCCATCTGCCATTTCAGAGGTTACCTGACAGCCGTCATCTCCGTAAGCCTTGTAACCGTTATACTTGGCGGGATTGTGGCTGGCGGTCACACAAATGCCGGCATTGCATTTTAAATGTCTGACCGCAAAGGATAAAGCGGGAGTGGGCATAAGGGTTTTATATAAATAGGCGGTAATTCCATTAGCAGCTAAAACAGAGGCAGCCTGTTGAGCAAATTCAACACCTTTGTTACGGCTGTCATGGGCAATGGCAACCGATTGCGGTTTACCGTCTGCATGAGCCAACAAATAGTTGGCCAATCCCTGCGTAGCCTTGCGTACCGTATAGACGTTCATTCTGTTGGTGCCGGCACCGATAATACCACGCAGTCCGCCTGTGCCAAAGGTAAGATTGCGGTAAAAACGGTCGTTAATTTCTTCCGGCTGACCTTCAATGGATTTTAGTTCTTCTATAAGAGAGGAATCGTCCAAAGGCTGGTTCATCCATCTTTGATATTCTGTCATGCAAATCCCTGCTTCCTGTTATAAATTAAATTTGAATCATAAGAACTTTATATTGATTTTATCCAAAATAAGATTATCATATTTATACACAAAATGTCAACGAATTTTCATCTTCCTTCAGAGAAACCTATTTCTTTTGAACAACATTGGTGATGATTCCCTGTGCTGTGATATCAATAAAGCCATAGCTGCCGTCAATCCTTTTCAAAGAACCCGGATTTAAAATATACAGACCGTCTTGATAGGCAGATACTGCTTGGTGCGTGTGGCCATATAACAAAATATCGGCATGCCGTTCACGAGCAGCAGCACGGATCAAATCATCCTGCCATTTTACGTTATAAATATGCCCGTGTGTATAAAAAATCCTTACCCCTTCGGTTAAAAATTCTTCACTGTGAGGCAGGGAAGAACCAAAATCACAATTCCCCCGCACCTGTAAGAACATTTTATTTGGGAAATAAGGCTTCACTGAGTCAACATCATTTTCACCGTCACCCAAATGAATGACAATTTCGGCTTTTGGCTGTGACAAAATTGCTTGATGGAGAGCATCTGAATCTCCATGTGTATCAGAAACAACTAAAATTCTCATGGTTTTTCCTTCCTAAAATAAAATACTGAATAGAAAAAGGGAAAAGTTCATTTTTATCCTTGCGGATACATATAAATTCAGTATGCAGAGTTTTTAAATTTCATAGAAGCAGGGTGATGATATGGACAACAAACAGTTAGAAGAAATGTTGAAGATAGCAGCAAAAAAACTTGGCACAACCGCCGACCAACTAAAAGAAATGGCGAGAAATGGAAATTTAGAGCAGAAACTGAACCAAACCATTGACGCTCCAACGCAAAAATTGAAAGAGACGCTGAACAACCCCGAAACAGCAAAGAAGCTTTTATCCACGCCAGAGGCACAGGAACTCATGAAATGGCTGAATAAAAAAGATTCTTCTCAATAAAAAAGCAAAGAAAGGAGGTTTAAAATGGATGATATCAGCGCAAGGGTGAGTGAAATTTTATCAGACCCGCAAAGTATGCAGCAAATTCAGTCACTGATGAATTCTTTAGGGCAAAACACCGGTACAGCTCAAAATCAACCGGCGGGTGAAGGGGCTTATCAGAATCAAAACAATGGAATGCCCGATATGTCCATGCTCAGCAGTTTGATGAACTCTTTGGGCGGCAGCCAAAATGCAGCACAAAATACAGCCGACACTTCGTCATCGGGAGAAGGGGGGAATCAAGCAGACGCGGCGCAGATGATGGCAGCGGTGAGTCAGTTGGCACCTCTTATGCAAAAAATGAAAGAGGACGATGATTCTTCACGGTTGCTTCGTTCTCTTAAACCGCTTTTGAGTGCAGAAAAACAAAAGAAATTGGAAGAGTCTCTAAAAATTATGCAATTAATGAGATTAATGCCTATGATGAAAAATTCAGGATTTTTATCGGGCCTGTTTTAAAGGAGGGATACCGTGGCCATTGGAGACAGCCCTGAAATGCAAAGAATGCAAGAAGAAGCCATGCGGCGTGCCAGAGAAATGTATCTGCGCGCCAATCCGCAGGCCGCCGCGGCACGGGAACAACCGATTCCGACCACGGCTGTTCCCGTTGCAGAGAACACACAAAATGAACAAACAGAAACGAGAGTACCGCGTTCTGTGCCTTTAACACAAGAAGAAATGCCCAGAACAGAGCAAAGAACAGCGCGTTCGGCGGCACCCCCAAAAGAACCTGCTAAAAGTATAGCACCTACCCCCAGTATTCTCAACACCTTAATGGAAGACAAAGACCGCACCTTGATTTTAATGCTGTTAATTCTTCTCAGCGGAGAGGGGCAAAGCAATGAACTCATGTTTGCTCTTTTATATTTATTAATT
>URPG01000190.1 GCA_900549675.1 uncultured Oscillospiraceae bacterium
AAGAACGGCTTTCCAAACAGCGTTACCTGTTCGGCAGCCAAATTACAGACAGCGATGTGCGTTTATATGTTACCCTCGCCCGCTTTGATGTTGCTTATTACTCTGTTTTTCGAGTCAATCGCAACCGCTTGATTGACTTTCCTAATCTTTGGGGCTATGCCAGAGATTTGTACCAAATTCCCGGGTTTGGCGACACCACAGATTTCATCAATATAAAGCGCGGATATCATCTTGGCAGTGTGGGCCATAATCCTTATCAAATTTTACCTAAAGGTCCTGATGTATCGATGTGGAATACACTTCATAACCGCAATAAGTTTTAATAAATTCAGAATAGCGCGTAATATTGGTATTACGGTTCATGCTTAAAAATGAATAAGAGAAAGAGGCCTATCATATGAAAAAGAAAAAAATTTTATCACTCATTTCCACAATACTTGTTACAGGATTGCTGATGACCGCCTGCGGTACCCCTTCTGCCAATCCTGCTTCCTCACAAGCATCCTCCCCTGCCGCAGAAAAAACAGATGCTGAAGATGTTAAAGTGGTTTACGCTGCTACCGGCGGTTCACCGAAACCCTTTGTGACCGCCGACGAAAACGGCAACCTCTTAGGGCATAACATTGATTTGGTGAATGAAATCTTTGCCAGACTGCCGCAGTACAAATTGGAAATTGAAAAAACAGAGTTTACTTCTATTTTTGCAGGCTTGGATTCTAACCGTTATCAGCTGGGTGTCAATAATTTTGCCATGAATGAAGAAAGAAAAGAGAAATATGATTTCAGTGACCCTATCTTTGCCACTCGTTATGTTGTTGTTGTTCCTGAAAATAGTGAACTTGATATAACCGTAAACAGCTTTGCTGATTTAAAAGGAAAGAAAACCGTCACTTCTGCCGGCAACAATATTGCTACTGCGCTTGAAAATTATAATAAAGCTAATCCGGATGCTCAAATTACAGTAGAATATACCAAAGCCGACCTTTTGGTTCAGCTACAGGAAATCGAATCCGGCAAATATGACTTTGCCCTTCATGACAAACCTATTTTTGATGAATATGTTGCTCAATATGGCTTAAAGGTTAAAGGAATTGAACTTTCCAGTGAGCTTGCTAAAGAGGTGTTAAAAACTCCTTACAGTTATATTTTGGTAGCGAAAGGCAATGATCAGCTATTAAAAGACATCAATGAAAAGATTAAAGAAATTATTGCCGATGGCACCTCCAAAAAAATCAATGAAAAATATATGAATGAAGATTATACCCCCTATGACGCTGTAGAGTGAGCAGGAGATTTTTATGCCAAATTTATTTGATTTTGGGTTGGTGTTCAGACAAATTCCCACTCTACTTCAAGCACTGCCTCAGACGCTTCTCTTAACCTTTGTATCAATGTTTGCAGGTCTTGTCCTCGGAATTGTGCTCGCTATCATTAAGATTCATAAAGTGCCTGTTCTATCACAGATTACCGCTGTATTTGTCTCTTTTATCAGAGGCACCCCACTGATTGTTCAGCTTTACCTTTCTTATTATGGCATTCCGTTGGCACTGAAATATATTAACTATTATAACGGAACAAGTTATGACGTTAATTTTATCCCCAACATCTATTATGCTTTTCTGGCTTTATTTTTAAATGAAGCCGCTTATAACTCAGAAACGGTGCGGGCAGCAATCCTCTCTGTGGATAAAGGGCAGATTGAAGCAGGGCACTCCTTGGGAATGACAGGTTTTCAGCTTTTAAAGCGTGTCATTTTCCCACAGGCTGGTTTAGTGGCGCTTCCGTCGCTCGGCAATTCTTTAATTAGTCTATTAAAAGGTACTTCACTCGTTTTTGTAACCGGTGTAGTTGAAATTACCGCAAGAGGAAATATCTTAGCAGGCTTTAACTATCGGTTTTTTGAAGTCTATATTTGCTATTATCTATTGGGTTTTAAGCTTTCTTATGGAACAAACGATTAAATGGGTTGAACGAAAGCTGACTATTCCTGACGAAGTGGGAACCCTACAAAATAGCTTAGCCGAAACTACACAAATAGGAAGTGAGGTGGGACGATGAGCCATGATATTACCATTACCAACCTGAAAAAAAGTTTTCGTGACAATCAAGTGCTTAAAGGGATTGATATTACCATTCGCAAAGGTGATGTGGTAGCCATTATCGGTCCCTCAGGAACCGGAAAATCCACCTTGCTGAGGTGTGTTAACCGATTGGAGAAACCGGAGGACGGCAGTATCCGAATTGCAGAAAATACAATTCATCTCAATACGGTTAAAGGAAAAGATTTAGTAGAATTACGGAAGAAAACCGCTATGGTTTTTCAATCTTTCAACCTTTTTAAACAAAGAACCGCACTAGAAAATGTAATGGAAGGTTTAACCGTAGTAAAAAAAATAAGAAAAGAAGAAGCAGAAAAAACTGCTTTAAAACAGCTTGATTTAGTCGGTCTTTCCGACAAGCTGCACCACTATCCCAAACACTTATCAGGTGGACAACAACAGCGTGTTTCCATTGCCCGTGCCTTGGCCATGCAGCCCGAACTTCTTTTGTTTGATGAACCAACTTCTGCATTGGACCCCGAACTCGCAGGTGAGGTTTTGGAGGTTATCAAAAAAGCCGCCAATCAAGGTTACACCATGTTGATTGTTTCACATGAAATGAACTTCGTCAGAGCCGTAGCCAATCGTGTTATTTTCATGGATGATGGGGTCATTGTTGAAGAAGGAACTCCCAAAGAACTTTTTGGAAATCCAAAGAATCAGCGCACCAAAGATTTTCTCTCTAAAATCAATCAATTTGTTGAGATGGATTTTGCTATTTAATTTTATTCTTTGACTTCCTCTTTTTCACTCCTCAATAAAAATATAAAAAAGAACAATTGACAAACCTTACGGCTTGCCAATTGTTCTTTTTTGACTCTCTCTAGGCTAAATAAGCAGCCTTTGAACCAGCAGTAAATACCAATTGATTTTATCCTACTTTCTCTGAACCATTTGTCACGTGAGATTTAAAGTCCACTTTAACACAAGAATAGCATTTGTGCGGGCAGGCTTTTAATCCTGAGGCTTATTGGTATGTACCATTAAGCCAATTTTGTTTTTCCACATCTTTTTTTGTTGGCAGCGAGCTTTGTGCTCCGGCTGTCTGCACTGTAATCGACGCTACTAAATTAGCATAGGCCACTGAATCCAATAGAGTTTTATCGGTCACTTTTTCTTGCCCCAGTAAGTAAGACGCAAATGCACCGATAAAAGAATCCCCGGCGGCGGTAGTATCTTTTGCTGTTACTTTTTCTGCGGGAATTACATGATAAAAGTCCTTTGTCACAAAAAGAGAACCTTTTTCTCCCATGGTAACAATGACACACTTTACATTTTTATCGGCTATCAGCGTTTGACAGGCGCTTACCAAATCTTCTGTGTTATGAAATGATTGTTGGCAAATTCCCTTTATCTCTGTTTCATTGGGAATTAAAATATCAATGCAGTTCCATAATTCATCTGTAATCGGCATAATGGGTGCAGGGTTAAAGATGGTAAGACATTGCGGATTTTCTTGTTTTGCACGCATAAAAGCTTTTACGGTTGCTTCCTGCGGAACCTCAAACTGTGAAAGCGCCAAAGCTGTGTTTTTATGGATTAAACTAAGCTTTTGGATATCTTCCTTTTGAATGGATAAGTTCGCACCCGGTATCACTGTAATTTGATTTTCTCCGGATTCACTTACATGAATAAACGCTCTGCCGGTCGGTTCTGTTTCAGAAACATCAATTTGCAGTTCTTTTAAAGGCAGATTTTCAAGCATTTGTCTGTACTCTGCTCCGTAGGCATCTGCTCCCACTTTACCGTACAAAGCCACTGTTGCCCCTAACTTGGCCGCCGCAATTGCCTGATTGGCTCCCTTACCACCGAAAAAAGATTCAAAACGGTTAGCAAAAATGGTTTCTCCTCTTCGGGGAAGGTGTTCTACACTGGCAACCATATCAATATTTAAACTGGATATGACAAACATGGATTTCATATCATTTCTCCTTCTTGTTGTTCTTGTTGCTTATGCAATTGATTCAACCTTGTAATTTTGAAACAACGTTTTTGCGGCTCCACTGTTCCCAAAACCAATACAGCCTTTTTGATAGGGAGAAGGATCTACGAAAGAAATCATTTCTTTGTCTTTCAGAAAAACATGAATAGTATCCTGATGAACCCGAATTTGAATTTCAACTGATTCTTGACAACACCACACAAAATCACACTCTGTCAAGGTAAGACAATGACCGTCTTCCCTTTTAGAAAGCACAAGCTTGTTTTCTTTTTGCAACGCCACTTCATAAGAGCGCATAGAACCCTGCACACGGAACAAAATTTTATGGGTATCACCGGTCTTGGGTATGAGAGAGGCCGTAACGATATAATCCTTCCAATCATGAAAACCTGTGTACACCTCGGCACGAGAAGCACCGCTTACACTCAATCCGTTTTCCGTCACTTCCGCATGGCCGCTGAAATGCGTGAGCTGCGCCGGCGTTTGATGCAAAACATTCCAATTTTCAACCGGGAGCTTTGACAAATTCATCGTATAGTCAGCA
>URPG01000191.1 GCA_900549675.1 uncultured Oscillospiraceae bacterium
GGAAATATAAACAAGCCCGACGGGTTTCTCGGCGGTGCCGCCCTCGGGACCGGCTATTCCCGTGATACCAATGCCAATATCGGCTCCGGAAAGGCGAAGCACGCCCTCTGCCATTGCTTTGGCAACAGGTTCACTGACAGCGCCGTATTGGCTGAGTAAATCATGGGGAACCTCTAAAAGCTTTTCCTTAACCTCATTGGAATAGGTTACACAGCCCATTTCAAAGACAGAAGAAGAACCTGAAACATCAGTGATTCTTTTCGCTAACAGACCGCCTGTGCAGGATTCGGCACAGGCTATTTTCATGCCTTTTTCTTTGAGTGTTTTCACCACGAGTTCTTCTAGGGACTCGACATCCACAGCGTAAATATAGTCGCCGATACGCTCTTGAATGGCCTCAATCGCCGGTTGGCAAAGTTGATGAGCCTCTTCTTCACTGGCAGCTTTTGCGGTGACCCGCAGATAACATTCACCCTCCTTGGCATAGGGAGCAACCGACGGGTTGCTGTTGTCAATCCAGTCCTGCATGATTTGGGAAACAATCGCTTCGCCTTTGCCGAAAATATGAACGTTATGTGATACAATAATGGAATCCTGTTTGCGCTGTAAATAAGGAACCACCGATTCTTTCAACATAGGTTCAAGTTCTGACGGCGGGCCGGGCAGCATAATGATGGTATTGCCTTTTTCGGTGGAAAAAGCGCAGCCGGGTGCAGTTCCGTTGTTATTTTGAAAAACAGTACAACCCTCCGGCAGCATAGCTTGCTTTTTTTGATTTTCGCTTACGCTTTTTTCGTTAAAATAGTTCTCAATTCGCTTTAGGCTTTCTTCGTGCAGGACAAGTGATTTTCCTGCCGCTTGTGCGGCGGTTTCTTTGGTTAAATCATCTTGTGTAGGACCTAGGCCGCCGGTAAGAATCAGTAAATCACAGCGTTCCAAAGCTGAATGAATAGCTGTTTTTAATCGTTCTGCGTTGTCCCCGACAACAGAAGAAAAGTGAAGATTCAGTCCCAGTGCCGATAATTCACGGGCGACAATGGCGGCGTCGGTGTTGACAACCTGTCCCAGCAACAGCTCGGTTCCAACGGATATGATTTCAGCGTTCATGTTTTAATCCTTCTTTTCATGTATTGGTTCTATAAGCATCATCAATAAGGCTTGATATCAATAAATTTTCGGTTTTCAATGGCTTCCATCATCAAAGATTCACCGTCAAAATTGGCTTCGGCAAACTCAATATGATGAAGCTTGGGTTTGGTGCGGGGGTGCTTGGGCGTGAAAATAGTACAGCAATCTTCATAGGGTTCAATAGAGAGATTGTAAGTATCAATTTTATAAGCGGTTTTCACGATTTCCGATTTATCCGAGCCAATTAACGGGCGGAACACCGGCATGGATACAACAGCGTCAGTGCAGGCAATCGCCTGCATGGTTTGGCTGGCAACTTGCCCTAAGCTTTCACCCGTTATCAAAGCACCGCAGTCCTCAGATTTCGCAATGATTTCGGCGGCTCTAAGCATATAACGGCGCAAAATAACGGTGTTTAAGTCAGAGGGACAATGATCTCGAATAGCCTCTTGCAGTTTGGTAAACTCGACAGAAATCATCTGCATACGTCCGGCATAAGCGGCTACCTTGCGCAAAAGGTTTTCAACCTTGCGGTGAGCCAGTTCACTGGTGTAAGGCGGACTGGAGAAGTGAATGGGTACCAGCTGAACGCCACGCTTTGCCATGGTCCAAGCCGCAACGGGGCTGTCAAGTCCGCCGCTGATTAAGAGCGCACCCCGGCCGCCTGTCCCAACGGGAATACCGCCCGCTCCCTGATGGGGAGTGGTATGAATATAAGCCCCGTCTTCACGTACTTCTACGCGCACCACAAAATCCGGATTACGAACATCAACCGTTAAGTGAGGATATTGCTCCAATAAATAACCGCCCACCAAGTTGGAAACCTCGAGTGAATTCAGCGGAAATTTTTTATCACTGCGTTTTGTTTCAACTTTAAAGGTGTGAACCCCTTCTAACTCATCCCGCAGATATTCAGCAGCTTTTTTTTGCATTGCACCGATTTCTTTTTCGCATTTTCCCGCTCTGGCGTAGCCAATGATACCAAAAATTTTGGAAACAATGGTTTCAGCCGCGTCCAAGTCAGCGTTTTCATCTTTGGGAATCACATAAAAAGTAGATTGCAGAGATTTCACTTCAAATTCTCCGCAATGACGCAGACGGCGTCTGACCGTTTTTAGGAGAGAATCTTCAAAACTGCGGCGGTTTAAGCCTTTTAAAACAATTTCTCCCAGCTTTAATAAAATAACTTCCATTCCTTTATTCCTTCCTGAATCTTGTTTATCGAATATTGATTATAAATTTCTAAATAAAATGTGCCGAATTGCCGCAGTTTGTCGCAGGCAATGCGGCACATAAGCTTACTCATTTATCAGTTTTTTTTGAGGAGGCTTTCGACTTTATCGACAGCTTTATCGAGCCAGTCCTTGGTGATTTCCTCCACCAGACCGTGGTCACAAGCAGAGGCGATTTCGGGGTCAATCGGCATTTTTCCGAGAACTTCTAAGTTATACTTGGCGGCAATGTCGTCTACATGGCTTTCCCCAAAGACATGAATTTGTCTGCCGCAGTCCGGACAGAGAACATAACTCATATTTTCAACCAAACCAAGAATGGGAATATTCATCATGTTTGCCATTTCGACTGCTTTGGCGACAATCATGGAAACCAATTCTTGAGGAGAGGCAACGATGATAATGCCGTCTACCGGCATGGATTGAAAAATGGTCAGCGGTACATCGCCTGTGCCGGGCGGCATATCGATGAACATGAAGTCGACATCTTCCCAAAGAACTTCAGACCAAAATTGTTTTAAGACACCTGCAATGACGGGACCTCTCCAAATAACAGGGGCAGTTTCATTCTCTAATAAAAGATTAATGCTCATCACGTCAATGCCTGTTCTGGTTTTCACGGGCACCAGAGCATTTTCGATGGCGGTAGCTTTTTGGTGTATGCCAAAGGTTTTGGGAATGGAGGGCCCGGTAACGTCGGCATCTAAGATAGCGGTTTTATACTTTCGGCGCTGCATGATGGCGGCCATTAAAGAGGTGACAAGAGATTTGCCCACTCCGCCTTTGCCGCTGACAATGCCGATTACTTTTTTTACAGAACTTTTTTCATGCAAGGGAGCAAAATTGCTTTTAGGCTCTTCTTTACGGGAAGAACAGCTTTGTGCGCAGCTTGAGCAATCATTTGTGTTACATTCTGCCATAGTTATCCATCCTTTATACTTTTACATTTTAAATATTGACGATTTCTAAAATTATACATAGGTGCTTCCGCACGTTCATTTTCAATTCCTATGATATGACTTTCAGCGGATAAAGTCAAACGTTTTCTGCGGCAGCGGAATCTTCTTGCGCGCGTGGGAGTTCAAACCAAAAAGTACTGCCTACTCCCTCTAAGCTGTGAACACCGTAATCACCGCCATGCAGGGAGAGGATATTCTTGACAATGGATAGGCCAATGCCCGTTCCGACCTGTGTTTGCCGATGTTCTTTGTCGATTTTGAAATAACGCTCCCAAATGTCTTTCAGCTTTTCGGCGGGAATACCCTCACCTTTGTCAATAATAGAGATTTTTACGTTTCCTTTTTCTGTAATTTCCTGCAAAATTTTAATTTCTTTTTCCTCGCGGCTGTAGTGAATGGCGTTATTAATTAAATTATACAGCACCTGTGATATTTTCAGAGAGTCAGCCTTGACAAATAACGACTCTTGCGGTGTAAAGATAAACATAAAATCACTGAGCGTTTTATATCTTGTTATTGTTTCCTGAATCATCTTTGTTATGTCAAACGTTGTTAAATTTAATGAAACAACACCGGCTTCCAATCGTGATAAATCCAGCAAATCATTGACCAAGGCATTGAGTCTGGCGGTTTCGTCAATAATAATTTGTATGTTTTCGGGTGTGTTTTCACCGGGCAAATCCCGCATGACTTCGCTGTAGCCCTGAATCATGGTCAACGGTGTGCGTAAATCGTGCGATACATTGGCCAGCAATTCACGCCGCAAAGCTTCCACCTTAGAGAGTTCTCCGACGGTGTGATTTAAAGTTTGCGCCAATTCACAGGTTTCACGGCTGCCTTTTTCGGCGAACCGAACCGAATAATCTCCGCCGGCCATTCGCTTGGCGGCATGATGAATCGATTCAATCGGCTTTGTTAAACGGGTGGAAATCCAAATGGCTAAGACCGTACCTAAAATAATCATAATTACGGTGACCCAAATTAACTGGATTTTTAAGGTTTCAATGGTAGAATCTACAGGTGTGATTTGAACCTCTAACAAAATCAAATAATCTTGCTGGTTATTGTTTTTATGGGTAGAAGACCAGATGATTCCGTTTCGGATATCGCCTGTTATCATGGGTCTTTCATAATTTTGAATGAAATTTCCGCCTTTTGTGCGGGTAAAGTTAAAAATATCAATCAAGTCATACGGCGTATAGTTTTCTAAATAGCTGTCAGAGAGTTTGCTGTACCGATAGAGGGTTTTG
>URPG01000192.1 GCA_900549675.1 uncultured Oscillospiraceae bacterium
CCATAGCATTATAGGAAAATGAAATCTGAGGATTTAAACGGAATTTCTCAATATCTTCTAACATTTCACCGGCAGAAATAAAACGGTTTACAGGATTTTTTTCCATGGCGTGCATGGTGATTTGTTCTAATCCTAAAGGAATTGACGGATTAATTTCGCGAGGTGAAACCGGTTTTGCCTGCAACTGCATAAGGGCAACAGAAACAGCACTGTCAGCCACAAACGGCAATTTCCCCGTGAGCATTTCATAGAGCATCACACCGGTTGAATAAATATCCGCACGGTCTGTAATGTACCCGCCCTTGGCCTGCTCGGGTGAAATGTAGTGTACTGAACCAATTGCAGTATCAGTCATGGTTTGCGTTTCATTTTGCAAAAAACGAGCAATGCCAAAATCAGTTACTTTAATGGTGCCGTCACTTAATAAAATAATATTTTGAGGCTTAATATCACGGTGGATAATATCCTTTTTATGAGCACATTCCAATGCCGTTAAAATCTGTGTCATAAAATGAATAGCCTCTTGCCAACGCACCGTGCCCTGTTGCTCGATGTATTGCTTTAACGTGATTCCATCTAAATACTCCATCACAATATATTGGATTTTATCGCCAAAACTGACATCGAAAATTTTAACAATATTATCACATGACAATAATGCAATCGCCTTTGATTCATTACGAAAGCGACGTAAAAAATCACTGTTGGTTGAAAATTCTTCTTTTAGAATTTTAATGGCAACCCAGCGGTCTTCTAATCTGTCATAAGCAAGATAAACGTAGGCCATACCGCCTACGCCCACTAATTCATGAATTTCATATCGTCCGTCCAGACGTTTCCCTATATATTTATCCTGCATGTGTTTCCATACCTTCCTTCGTTCCTCTTCAAAGGTTATTCGCCGTAGAAAAATCTATTACAGCTTTGTCTGAAAAGAACTTATATCCTCTTAAATCATTTTATTATGCATAAATCGCTACAGCGCTGATATTATCGGCACCGCCTGCTTCTACCGCAAAATCTATCAATTTTTGAATTAATTCATCGGATTGATATTTTTCAATATAGGAACTAAGCGTTTCATCATCCACATAATTTGTCAATCCATCTGTGCAGGCAATAGCACAATCTCCCGGTTTGAAAGTATGTGTACTGTAATCTGCTAAAACATCATCTTTTACGCCAATGGCTCTCGTAATAATATTTCTTTTGGGATGAATTCTTGCTTCATCTGATGTAATTTGTCCTAAGTCCACTAGATTTTGCACATAAGAATGGTCCTTTGTCAATTTAATCAAGCCGCCCGCATTTTTTAGATAAGCACGGCTGTCGCCGACATGAATGGTATGCAGCGTATTTTTATAAGCCACCAAAACTACGGCTGTCGTACCCATACCGGAAAGTTCAGGCATTTCCACAGAGGTTTTATAAACAATCGCATTCGCCTTTTGAATTGCAGCGTTTAAAAAATCACACATATCCTTCGGCATGCTTTTATCTTTTAATTGTTCCAACTCATCTCGAATAGCTTTAAGAGCCAAAGAGCTGGCCACGCTGCCTCCGCTTACGCCCCCCATACCATCACAAACAATGCCCCATGCGATATTCTCTTTTAAAACATCACAAGCGCAGGCATCTTGATTAGATTGACGAACGCTACCAATATCGGTTCCACATTCTGCCTTCATTTATCGTGCTCCTCCCCCTTATCAAATTTACCCCGCAATTGCCCGCAAGAAGCGTCAATATCTGCCCCCAGTGTTCTTCTGACGGTTGCTGAAATTCCGGCTTTCTCCAAAATTTTGACAAAACGTTTTTGCCTAGTTAAAGAACTTTTTTGGAACCCTGTTTTTGTTACGGGATTTACCGGAATTAAATTGACATGAGCAATAATTCCCCTTAATTTTTCGGACAATTCCTGCGCTGATTTATCAAAATCATTTACGCCATCAATCATGGCATATTCAAACGATATTCTTCTTCCCGTCTGATTGGTATAATAACGGCAAGCCTGCAAAAGCTCTCCAATCTTCCACTTTTTATTAACCGGCATGGTTCTGCTTCTAATTTCATCATTGGGAGCATGAAGAGAAACAGAAAGTGTAAATTGCATTTTACGTTCTGCCAGGTCATATATCTTATCTACAATCCCACAGGTAGAAACAGAGATATGACGCATTCCAATATTCATACCGTTGTCATCGGTTACCAACGATAAAAAGCGTAAAACATTTTCATAATTGTCCAGTGGTTCGCCCATGCCCATAAGCACAACATTACTTACACGAATATTTTCATCTTTTTGTGCCGATTGAATTTGTGCCAACATTTCAGACGCTGAAAGATTACGAAAAAAGCCGCCTTGCCCTGTAGCGCAAAATGTACAACCCATTTTACACCCAACTTGGGTAGAAATGCAAATAGAATATCCATGATGATACTGCATAAGGACCGATTCTACATATTCACCGTCATACAAGCGAAATAAATATTTAACTGTACCGTCAATTTTTGATTTCTGCTTGCGTACAATTTCTGCACTTTTGATTAAAAAAGTTTGGTTTAACTGCTCTTTAAGATTCTTCCCAATATTGCTCATCTCATCAAAATCTTCTGCCGATTTTTTATGCAGCCATTCAAATATTGGCAATCTCATTTCTAAAACAGCTTGTGTCAACTCTTCCGGCGTTAAAGATTTAATATCGATTTTTTCCAAAATTGCTCCTTTATACATTTCAAATCCGTTCAAACATTGCGATAAAAAAACCGTCTGAAGCGCCCGAAAAAGGCGTTAACGTTGCCATATAGTTCGGTTCTTTGATCACTCTTTGGATTGTTTGAGGAAGTTCTATCGCTGCCCCTTTAAAATTGCTATTCTCCCGTAAAAAGCGTTCTGCCACTTCTTGATTCTCAGCAGGATTTAATGTGCAGGTAGAATATAAAACTCGACCGCCTTTTTTTACCAATTGTGAGGCATTTTGTAAAATATCATATTGAATTTGCGGCAAATTTTTTAATGTCTGCAAAGATTTATATCGAATTTCCGGTTTTTTGCGAATCACACCAAAGCCCGAACACGGAACATCACAAAGGATCTTATCAAATATGGGCTCTAATGTCCACTTTTCCAGCGCATCATGCCGTCCCGTTTCAATCACTGAAAGCCCCAAACGCTCTGCACCTTGCTGAATTAAACGAACCCGTCCTTTGTATAGATCAAAAGCCAACAATTTACCATTATTTTGCATCATTTCTGCCATGGTAAAGGATTTCCCCCCCGGGGCACTACAGCAATCCAATACATATTCATTTTCTTTAGGAGATAGAATCTCACAGGCCAGCTGAGAAGATAAATCCTGCACATGAAAGAAGCCTTTCTGAAATTCTTCCCATTCTGTCAGATTCCCTTCCCCGCTTATCGTCAGCATATACGGCAATATATTCGATTTGGTAAATTCTATCTTATTTTTCTTAAAGCTTTCTGAAATTTCATTTACGGTTGTTTTAACGTTATTGACACGAATAAATGTATCACTTTTTTGTGAAAAAGATTCTAAAAGTTTTTCTGTAATTTCTTTTCCATAAGATTTCTGCCAAAGTACAATTAAATCCTGTGGGATAGAATAACGTATCGATAAACTTTCAATATCTTGTCCCTTTGGCAGCGCAAGAGAATCTTTTTGACGTAAAAGTGAACGCAGTACAGCGTTAACAAAACCGGAAAGCGCGGTTTTTCCAAAAGATTTGATTAAAGACACCGCTTCATTTACCACCGCAGAATCAGGAATTTTATCCATAAAAAAAATTTGATAAGCGGCGGTTCGCAAAACAATTTGAGCGTGTGAATCCATTTTTTTAGTTTTATCTTTTATTGCGAAAGACAAATAATAATCTAAAGTAATTTGCTTTTCAATGGTTCCGTAAAAAATGGCAGAGGCCAATTTCTTATCTCTGATATCCCATTTATATTCGCGCAATACCTTGTCTATGACAATATTGGAGTAGCCCTCATCTTCTTTTACGGCAAGCAGAGCCTGTATCGTTGCTCCTCTTGCGGTATCTCTTTTTGAACTGGAGATTCCCAAATTTTCCACCTATCATTTCTTTTCTTGTTTTGTAAACCAACTATCTGGTTGTAAAGGATGACCCAATAAATAACTTTTGCCATTCATCCGTTTTCCATTTTCAGGCTGAATTTCAATTAATTTCAAAGCATGTTTGCCACAATACACGATAAAATCACCGTTTATATTTTTAGCTTTCCCTGCTTCACCCTGTTCTAAAACAATTTCTGAACGATGAATTTTTATCTTTTTTCCGTCTAGAAAAGAAATAGCAGAAGGCCAAGGATTCAGTCCTCTAATTTGATTATGAATTTCATGTGCTGATTTACTCCAGTCAATTTCACTTTCTTGTTTAGAAAGCATAGGAGCATAGGTCGCCACTTCTTCCTCTTGTACGATTCTCTCAAAATTGCCTTGCTGAATATTTTCCAAGGTTTCCACCAATAAGTCAGCACCAATTTCTTTTAGGCGGTCAAATAATTCACCTGCGGTTTCATGCT
>URPG01000193.1 GCA_900549675.1 uncultured Oscillospiraceae bacterium
AGAACGCCGCACATTGCTTCGTCCCACTTGCTCCAATGCCTTTCTGATTTCAGGCTGGAAAAGAATAATGACAGAAATAAAACCAATTTCAAAAAAGAAATCCATAATGCGGCTCAACAGCAGCAATTTAAAATAGGAGGAAATAATTCTCGCCAAAAAAACCAGAGCCACTCCTTTTAAAAGTTGTCCTGCCCGACTATCTCGAAGCAGCTTAATTACCTGATATAAAAGGACAGCCACTAAGGCAACATCGATTACGTCTTTCCACTGAAAGCTTTTGGCAATATTCGGGAATATCTGGCTCATACGAGTCAATTCTGCACCCAAGGTATCCATTTAAAAGTCCTTTCCTCTCTATTTCTGTTCCCGATTAAGCGAATTTATCACGCCAATTCACTTCAATTTATAAACAAAATTTCACAGAGATACTTTTTTATTCTTTATCTAAACTTCATATACGAGCTAAAATATATAAAGATTTTTCCAATCTGTTTTTCAATTTTCTATCGCGCTGTCCGCAGCGTTTAATTGTGTCTATTTTATCATAAATTTTATTAAAATAAAACCCTTATATGTGAATTTATCTAATTCATATCATTTTTTGTTTTCGTTTAATTGACCATTTTTTGAATAACAGTGACGATTTTTTTTATTTCTTGTTCTTTTGTGAAAAAAGACGGTGATATGCGAACGGTACCATCCGGCGTGTTCATCTTACGATGAGCCATAGGCGCACAGTGCAACCCACAGCGAACCGCTATTTGCCGGTCTGCCAAATAGGCTCCTATCTCTTCACTGCTCTTATTCTTAATATTAAATGAGAGTACCGGTACCGAATACGGAAATTTCGGATACGGCGTATAAAGCTGAACATAGGGCAATTTTTCAAGAGCAAGATATATTTTTTGGATATGCTCTATTTCTTTTTGATAAATGGTACGAATTCCAATTTTTTTTACAAAATCTACGCCTGCTCTTAATCCTGCTATACCGGGAATATTCTGTGTGCCGCTTTCAAAGCGTTCCGGCAATTCCTGCGGCTGAATCAATTGCAGTGAAGATGTTCCTGTACCGCCTTCCATCAGCGTATCTAAGCTTTGCTCTTCTCTTACCATCAAAATACCGGTACCCATGGGGCCATAAAGTCCTTTATGCCCTGCGGCACATAGATAATCAAGATTATCTTTTTTCATATCAATAGGCATTACACCGGCTGTCTGCGCACAGTCGACACAAATTTGGGCTCCCTTGCGGTGAGCTAAAGCCGCTATTTCACGAATCGGCAGGCAAATACCAAACACATTGGAAGCGTGCGTACAGACAACCAATTTTGTTTTTTCAGTAATTTGATTTTCAAAGGAATCCAGCGTTTTGTCAAAATCAGCAGGATATACTTCTGCCACACTATAGGTTATTCCATGTTTTTTCATTTTTTCCAATGGGCGCATAACAGCATTATGCTCTAGGTCAGACACCACCACATGGTCACCCGG
The DNA here is from genome assembly GCA_900549675.1 of uncultured Oscillospiraceae bacterium. Classification (GTDB taxonomy): domain Bacteria; phylum Bacillota; class Clostridia; order Oscillospirales; family Acutalibacteraceae; genus Scatolibacter. Next base: position 1,494 of record URPG01000193.1, read on the forward strand.
TTTCAGCAGTCCCTTGATGACCACATTCAATGCTTGTGTACAGCTGGCTTGGAATAACACACATTCTTCAGAATCCACACCGAAAAATCGAGCGACATCCTGACGGCAGTGAAATACTTCCCCCGCTGTTTTCATACTCATCTCATAGCCACTTCTGCCGGGGTTTGCTCCGAATTGCCGCATTGCCATATTCATACGGTTTATAACTTGGACAGGTTTTGGATATGTGGTAGCACTGTTATCAAGATAAATCATATTCTCATCCCCGATGCATTTACTCTGCCGTACGTGTTTACACCGCTTTTTTGTAAAATACTTTCTGCAAAATAAACATCCCCGCTGACGGATAAAGCATAACCGCAACCCGTTTCTCTTGTTTTAGGAACACGTTCAATCCGAGAAGGGATTCCATAATAGCTGAGTATATCTCGTCCCTTCATGGCATATGTTATCGTTTTTACCAAAATTAAATTCATAAAATCACCTCATGAGTTTTTATCGATTTTGCATATTTATGTGTCCTCATAAAACAAACGCAAAACAAATTGCGTTATCTTCAGCTTATTCTGTCTATATTTCAGTATGCAAAATGATATTGACAGTACCAATTGACTTTTGTCCATTATATGTTCGCCTATCCAATACTGTCACATCTTCGGTCATCTTATGTCTTAAAAAACAGAGCAATCTCAAAAAAGACTGCTCTGTTTTTCTTAACTTTGAACTAGCAAACAAACCGCTGATGCTGCCATTCCTTCTTCTCTGCCGGTAAAACCGAGGCCTTCTTCTGTAGTAGCTTTTACACTGACATCCTCAAATGAAATTCCACAGCAATGCGCAATTTTTTCTCTCATTTCATTGATATAGGGAGATAATTTCGGTTTTTGTGCCTGAATCGTCGCATCCAAATTTCCGATATGATATCCCTTTTCTTTGACCAAACAGCAAACCTCAGACAAAAGCTGTAAGCTGTCTGCTCCTTTCCAATTTTCATCCGTATCCGGAAAAAGCTTGCCGATGTCACCCATAGCCGCCGCTCCCAAAATGGAATCTGTTATGGCATGCGCCAAAACATCTGCGTCTGAATGCCCTAAAAGTCCCTTTTCAAAAGGAATTTCTACACCGCCTATAATCAATTTTCTGCCCTGCTCCAAACGGTGAACGTCATACCCATAACCGATTCTCATCTTTTGATTTCCTTTCAAAAAAGCATTTGCAATCAATACATCTTCCGGTGTTGTCATTTTAATATTTTGATAATCACCCATGATTAAGCGAACTTGTTTGCCGTAAAACTCAATTAATTGGCAGTCATCCGTAAAATCTTTTTGTTCCTGTGAAGCATATTGTACCGCCTGCCGATATAATTTTCTTTCGAAAATTTGAGGAGTCTGTACCATCATCAAACGCTCTCTCGGCGGTGTTTCTGTGACAAAGCCGTTTTCATCCACCAATTTGCAGGTGTCTTTTGCCCAAACCGCCGCAGAAACCGCTCCGTACGTTACCGCTTCTGCACACAAAGCATCAATTAAACCAGTGCTTATCAAAGGTCTTGCTGCATCATGAATGACAATATAATCGCACTCAGCGGCTAAATTCAATCCCCTTAATACCGATTGCTGTCTGGTTTCTCCGCCCGGTGTAAGCAAAATCCTTTTTTCATTTTGGAATAATTTTTGCAGCCGCTCTGAATCCTCTTCGCGGCAGACCAATATAATCTTATCTATTTTAGGGCTTTGCAAAAAAGCCGTAACACTTCTCTCAATAACTGTCTTACCCTGTAAATCGGTAAAAATTTTCGAGGTTCCCCCCATACGGGTTGATTTTCCCGCCGCCACTAAAATGGCATTGTAAATCAGCTTCATTCGTTTTCCTCCCTTTATCTTTATGTTAAGTATACCGTTTTTGCGCTCTCCGTCAAGAGTGATTTAAGAATTATATTGTGATACACCCTTATCAGAAAATAAAAAAGGTTGCTCAACCACATGGAAAACTCATCCCATAAACTGACACAAAAAACAGACTGCTCTCACAGTCTGTTTTTCTTATATTTTATAGGGAAAATGAAATTATTCAGCAAACATGGGGGTAGAAAGATAACGCTCACCGGTATCCGGTAAAACAACCACAATGGTTTTGCCCGCATTTTCAGGACGTTTGGCAAGTTCTGTAGCGGCAAATAGGGCAGCTCCGGAAGAAATTCCCACTAAAACTCCCTCTGTTCTGGCAATCACACGGCCTGTTTCAAAGGCTTCTTCGTTGGATACTGTGACTACCTCATCATACACTTTTGTGTTCAGAACATCCGGTACAAAGCCCGCACCAATCCCTTGGATTTTATGAGGTCCTGTTGTACCCTTTGACAATACAGGAGAATCTGTCGGCTCTACCGCAACAACTTTTACGTCCGGATTCTTTGATTTTAGGAATTCACCTGTTCCTGTAACAGTACCGCCTGTGCCTACGCCGGCGACAAAGATATCAACCTTTCCTTCTGTATCTTCCCAAATTTCTGGTCCTGTTGTTTCACGATGTATTTTAGGATTAGAAGGGTTCACAAATTGACCCGGAATAAAACTGTTCGGAATCTCTTTAGAAAGCTCTTCAGCTTTTGCAATCGCACCCTTCATGCCTTTAGCGCCCTCTGTTAAAACAAGCTCAGCACCATAAGCCTTTAAAAGATTTCTGCGCTCAACACTCATCGTTTCCGGCATTGTCAAAATAATGCGATATCCTCTGGCCGCCGCAATGGAAGCAAGACCAATACCGGTGTTGCCGCTGGTCGGTTCGATAATAACGGTTTCCGCATTGATTTTTCCGGCTTGTTCAGCATCATCCAACATAGATTTTGCAATACGGTCTTTTACGCTTCCCGCAGGGTTAAAGGACTCCAGTTTTACTAAAATTTTTGCTGTCAGGTCATGTTCTCTTGCATAGCGGGAAACTTCGACCAAAGGGGTTCTTCCGATTAATTCTGTTATGTTTTGATAAACTTTCATTACTGCCACCACCTAATTAAATTTTTATAATATTGAATAATAATAGCTTAACGATCAATAA
>URPG01000194.1 GCA_900549675.1 uncultured Oscillospiraceae bacterium
CCTCCTGCCCCTTGCTCTCCTATTCCTAAAAGGTCCTGCCCTCCTCCTTCTATTCCTACCGGCGGCTGCCGTCATTAATTCTTTCTCCTTCTACTCTTTATTTTCTACTCTCATAAATCCATTAAACCCATATTTATATTTATTTACTGCATATTAAAATTAAAGAACCAAAAGCCTGACGAATCCGTTAGGCTTTTGGTCATTTTCATTTCTTTAAAAATTTCCACCAATAACATTCTTCTGTTACATAAGAAAATATAAAACCCGATTTTATTAAAACGAGCTGCGAGGCTTTGTTTGTTTTTTCTGTTTCTGCCAAAATTACCTTTATGCTAGGATTTTGAAGCCCCCATGCGCAAAAGGTTTGTACGCTCTCCGTCATATAACCGTTACCTGTAAAACGTGAATTAAGTCCATAGCCAATTTCTGTTTCGCCCGTTTGATTCGGAGGATATTTAAAATCAATACTGCCTATAACCGCCTTATCTGATTTTCTAACGATTAGCCAGAAGGTATGGAACAGCCAATTTTCAACATCCAATAACATTTTTTGTCTTTGAGATTCAACAATCTCTTTAAAAACACCTTCAGGCAATTCATCTTGATAAGACACACTTAACTCTTCTTCCAATGTGGATATATCTTCATACCATAGCCTTAGTTGCTTGGCTGTCAAAGGAATCAAACACAATCTTTTACTTTCTAACATTTTTACCTCCTCTAAAATTAAGATTCGGTATGCTCTTTCGGACCGCACACCTGCTGATACAACCGAAGAGCCTTTTCATATTCTCCACCTCTTTTTTGATAAAAAACAAAAAGTCTAAAAACAGACCGATGCCTGTCTTTAGACTTTTTTAAATCACTGATTAATCTCTGGAATTTACAGGAAAGAATTTATCGTGAATGGCAGCCACGGCGCGGTCGCTGTCGCTCTTGGCAATCAAAACAGAAATTTTTATTTCACTGGTGGAAATCATCTGAATATTAACGTTATTGCCGTATAAACACTCAAACATTGCTGTAGCTACACCAGGATTAGTTTCCATTCCGGCACCAACAATCGATACTTTTGCTACTTCATCATCCGCCACCAAACCAGTGGCACCCAATTTTTCAGTATATTCTTTTAAAAGAGCAACTGTGTCTTCCATTTTAGATTTTTCAACGGTAAAGCTAATATCTTTGGTTCCATTTCTACCGATAGACTGCAAAATAATGTCAATATTTATCCCTTTGGCAGACAAACGAGAGAAGATTTTAAATGCTAAACCCGGTTTATCCGGAACACCTATTACTGAAATTCTGGCAATATTTTCATCCTTAGCCACACCGCTAATCAACATTTTTTCCATACTTTTACCCTCCTTAACGATTGTTCCCGGCTTACGTGTCAGACTGGAAAGAACTTCTAATTCCACATTATATTTTTTTGCCATTTCAACGGAACGATTATGCAATACTTGGGCACCTAAAGTGGCAAGCTCCAACATTTCATCATAGGAAATGCTTTCAAGTTTAACCGCTGACGGAATTTTTCTGGGGTCAGCCGTATAGATTCCATCTACATCCGTATAGATTTGACACAAATCTGCATGCATAGTTGCCGCAATGGCAACTGCACTGGTATCTGACCCTCCACGCCCCAATGTGGTCATATCATCATACTTGTTCACTCCTTGAAATCCTGTAACAATTACAATGTTTTTCTTATCAATTTCTTTGCGAATTCTTGAAGCATCCAAACGCTTAATTCTTGCACTCCCATAATTGGAAGTTGTATGAAAACCAGCTTGCCAACCGAGTAAAGAAACGACCGGAAAACCTAATTTTTCAATTGCCATCGCAAGCAAAGAAGCTGAAATTTGCTCACCGGAAGAAAGAAGCATATCCATCTCTCTTTTAGAAGGCTTCTCGTTGATTTCGGCTGCTTTTTCAATCAAATCGTCGGTTGTATCGCCCTGCGCAGATACAACAACCACAACATCGTTTCCCTCTTTGTATTTTGATGTGACAATATCCGCCACATTAAACAGTCGTTCAGCATCTCTTACTGACGTACCGCCAAATTTTTGCACAATTAATGACATAGTTTACCCCTCCAAGCTTATTCAATCACGATTTTAGCGCCTTCTTGATCCGCCGCTAAAACTTCTACCTGCCAACCCTCAATGCCTTTTTCTTCGAGATGAGCCACACAGCTTTCTCCAAATAATTTCGCGTTTTTTGTTTCTACCATAGAAATAATAGTAGGACCGGCGCCACTGATATAGGTTCCTAAAGAACCCAATTCATAGCTCATACGGAAGACCGTATCACCATTATCAATCAAGTTAAATCGATACGGCTGATGAATCTTATCCTGCACCGCCACACGCAAATTTTGCAACTCTCCTGAGAAAAGTGAAGCCGTCATCAGCCCCGAACGAGAAAGATTATAAACCGCATCTTCTCGGGAATACTGCGTCGGCAAAGCCTTTCTTGCCTTCTCCGTTTTGAGTTCAAAAGGCGGAATCATCACCACAAAACGAATCTTATCCGAAACGGGTACACTTACACTGTACACACGTTCACCTTCCATGGCTGAAACCACCAAACCGCCGGAGAGAGCTGGACTTGTATTATCAGGATGTCCCTCCATTTTGGCCGCGAGATTGATTAAATCAGATTGGGAAAGTGGATTTCCAAGAAAGCGGTTTGCCCCCAGAATGCCGGCCACAATACAGGATGAACTGCTGCCTAGTCCTCTGGCGAGCGGAATGTTGTTTTCTTGTACGATTTTAAGTCCGGGCAATTTTTTCCCGCACTCTCGGTATAAATAATCAGCCGCCCAAAAGATTAAATTATCTTTTGTTTTAGGCACATCAATGTTATCACAACAGCTAATCTCAACCTCATCGGATTCTTCCATCCAAATTCGATTTTTCAGCGTCAATGCAATTCCAAGAGAATCAAATCCGGCGCCTAAATTGGCGCTTGTCGCCGGTACATCAATTCTTATCATTCTGTTTTCCCCCTAAAAATCGGCCAATCGAATTCTTCCTTTAACGGCGATACCGGTCTTTGTTAAAGCCGCAAGCTTTTCTTCCAGCACAGGCTGCCGAATGTCGGGCACGATAAAGCCTGCTTCATTTGCTTGCTCTCCTTTTCGCACCACACGATGAATAGTACCCAATGTTTTTTCTGCATCTTTTAAAGCCTTTTCAATATCACCGGCAATTACACGCACAAAGAAAGATTCAGTTTGCTCTTGATAATCCGCCACTGCATTTTCTTTGGCATCTTCCCAGTAAAGGTATTTTCTTGCCTTAAAGTGTTTGATACAGTCAATAATATCAGCTACCACGGCACTGGCAGTAGGCAGTTTACCGGCTCCTTTTCCATAAAACACAACGTCGCCTGTCGCATCGCCGCGAACCATGATTCCGTTAAAGACATCGTCCACATGTGCCAATTGACTTTCATTGTTTACGAACATTGGACTTACTATTATATGTAATTGTCCATTTGAAAGTTTTTTCACTTTGCCAATCAGCTTAATGACACCGCCCCATGCTTTTGCATAGCCAACATCCTCTAAGGTAATCTTGGTAATTCCCTCTGTATAAATATTATCAGGATACACATGATGTCCAAAAGCAAGAGAAGATAAAATACAAATTTTGCGGCAGGCATCCTGTCCGCCAACATCGGCAGAAGGGTCACGCTCTGCATAGCCAAGCTTTTGGGCTAAAGCCAATGCATCTTCAAATTCCATTTTATCGGTAATCATTTTTGTGAGAATAAAGTTTGTGGTACCATTCAAAATACCTGCAATTTCCGTCACTTCATTGGCCGCCAGACATTGGCTGATTGGGCGAATAATCGGGATACCACCGCCGACACTGGCTTCAAACAGGAAATTTAAATTATTCTTTTGCGCAATATCCAAAAGCTCTGCGCCTTTTGCCGCCACCAATTCTTTATTGGACGTAACCACGCTTTTCCCGTTTTCCAAGCAGGCTTTTACAAAATCATAGGCCGGATGAATGCCGCCAAGAACTTCAACCACAATTTGCACTTCGGAATCATTCAGAATAACATTAAAATCCTTAGTAAATAAATTATGATAGGATAATTCAGGAAATTCTCTTAAATCTAAAATATGTTTTACTTCGATTGCTTCTTTTGCTCTATTTTTTAAACTTTCGGCATGTGACATAATGACTTCTACTACACCGGAACCCACTACACCATGCCCTAATACTGCTACTTTTGCCATATAAACACCTCAATCTGAAATACTGTCAATCTTTACAACACCATGAACAGCTGCCATCCCTTTCAAGAATGAATCAGCGTCTTCTTCCATTTGATTCCCTCTGGCCGATATTGACACAAAGGCACGCCCTTTTACCGGAATATTTTGATTTACTGTCAATATATTGGCATTTGCCTTGTAAAAATAAGCCAACAAATTCAATAAAACACCGGGTTTGTCCATTAATACCAGTTGAACTGTTAAAATACCGCCGGTTTCTTTTTTTATA
>URPG01000195.1 GCA_900549675.1 uncultured Oscillospiraceae bacterium
CCTGTGACCATTACGAAATGCAGGCAGCTGTGCAAGCAGCGGCAGAGCATCAAGGTCCCGTTTATCTTCGTTTGGGGCGTTTGGCAGTTGATAGTGTAAACAACAATGAGGACTATCATTTCGAGATTGGCAAGGGCAATACCTTAAAAGACGGAAAAGATATTACGGTAATTGCCACCGGATTAATGGTGCAGGAGGCTTTGAAAGCTGCTGAGAATCTTGAAAAAGAAGGAATCAGCGTGCGTGTGATTAACATTCATACGATTAAACCGCTTGATACCGAATTGGTTTTGAAAGCTGCGAAAGAAACCGGCAAAATCATTACCGCAGAAGAGCACAATATCATCGGCGGTTTAGGTGAGGCTGTGGCTGCTATGTTAGCAGAAAATTATCCGATTTCAATGGCTAGAATCGGCGTGCAGGATACATATGGTCATTCCGGCCCGGCTAAAGATTTGCTGAAACAGTTTGGTCTATCCGCTGAAAAAATCGAAGAAAAAGTCAAAGCTATGCTGGCAAAATAAAACTTAGAAACAAGAGGATGATTTTTAATCACCCTCTTTTTTACTTTAAATAAGATTTTAATACTATATGGGTTACAATTTTGAACTGGCAATTCAATTTATAATGTATTCAAAACATATGGAGGATAAATTTGTAGTAACGCCTAAAGAAGATAAGACGGTCACAATGACAATCCGTATAGACAGGAGTCTGCAAGAAGAATATAATGAGTTGTCTGAAAAAACCAATCGTTCTCGAAATGAATTGATTAGCATGGCTTTGCGGTATGCTCTTGATAATATGGTAATTAAAGAAAAAGATTCATAAGTATGAAAAACATTCCGCAAACAGACAGGCAAAAGACATACTGGATAGTATCGAAAAAGAGGATTGCATTAGGCATTTTGTTGGTATAAATTATCAAATCATTTGATGGATTTGATTTTTATATGTTAGAATGCTACACTAAAATAGTAGTTATTATAAAATTTTAGTGCTAATGTCATTTTATTAAAAAATAGGTGAAATTTAGGTTATAGTATGATAGAATATAGTCAATAAAGAATGGTATAATTGAATATCGATGAAATATAAAATTATGTGCGAAAGTTTTTTAGAATGCAATATTTTGCATGCCAGAATTTGTAATAAAGGGATTTCATAGACAAAGCTTCACAAATTTTCGGGTGCTGTTTAGTGAAAGCTTACAGTCTGTCCATATAAAAAGGAGGAAATAAAACTTGAAACAATTGAGAGAAAAAATTTGGTGGAATGGTGTTTTTGACCGCGAATTAAAAGTGTTTGATATCATTATGGAAACAAAATATGGCACAACCTACAATGCTTATACAATTGTGGGTAGTGAGAAAACAGCGTTGATTGAAACCGCCAAGGAAGTTTTTGTAGAAGATTATTTGCGTGAGGTCCAAGAGTTAGTTGCCCCTAATACCGTGGACTATATCATTATGAACCACACAGAACCGGACCATTCCGGCAGTATTGCGCGTTTGCTGGAGATGAATCCTGAAATTGAAATTATCGGTACCACGGCGGCAATTAACAATTTAAAAGAGATTTTGAATCGCCCTTTTAAAAGCCGCGTTGTGAAAGAAGGCGAATCTCTTTCATTGGGAGATAAAACACTGCGTTTTATCATGGCTCCGAATCTTCATTGGCCGGACACCATGTATACCTATCTGGAAGAAGACAAAATATTGTTTACCTGTGACTCTTTTGGTGCCCATTATGGCACAGAAGGAATTTTGCGCAGTGAAGTAAAAAAAGAAGAAGAATACTATGAGGCGCTTAAATATTATTTTGACATGATATTAGGCCCGTTTATTCCGTTTATGCGCCGTGCTATGGATAAAATTAAAGACCTTGAGATTGAAATGATTTGCACAGGGCATGGACCGATTTTGGATTCTCACATTAATGAAGTGTTTGACCGGTATAGAGAATGGACGGCTGAGCCTATTCCTCGCGAGAAAAAATTAGTGGTAATTCCGTATGTAACGGCATATGGTTACACCAAAACAATGGCCTTGACTATTGCAAAGGGAATTGAAAGAGAAGGTGTAGAGGTGCATCTTTATAATTTGGTGGAAGATGACTGCCGGAATTTGCAGGATGATTTATTGGCTGCCGATGGTATTTTGTTGGGTTCCTGCACTATACTTTCCGATGCATTGGCACCGGTTTATAATTTGTGTGCCGAGATGATTCCGATGATTCATGGGGGCAAACATGCAGCGGCGTTTGGTTCTTATGGATGGACAGGTGAGGCTGTGGGCAATCTTACCGAAAGACTCAAGCAGCTTAAAATGAAGGTAAAAGAAGGTCTTAGAATTCGTTTTAAACCAAGTGAAGAACAGAAGAAACTGTGCGAAGAATTTGGTGCTGCCTTTGCCTTGGAAATTTTAGGAAAACAGGCAAAAGTTGTGTGAATTTAGATTTCTCACCGAAATACCTTGACAATATCGCTCTCAAATTATATAATTAGTGATGTTCTAATGTAAAAGAATAACCCCTGCCTTTGGCGGATGGGAGGGAAGATAAATGGCTGAGATCAGAATTAAAGATAATGAATCTTTAGACAGTGCGCTCAGACGCTTTAAAAAGCAGTGTGCAAGAGCGGGTGTCATCGCTGAAGTTCGCAAGAGAGAAGCTTACGAAAAGCCCTCTGTGAAGCGTAAAAAGAAATCAGAAGCGGCTCGCAAACGTAAGTTTAAATAAAATTTACTTTGATGAGAGTTTTCGGCAGGATTTGGCATGAAAATGCTGACCACAAAGTAAGAATAAATTATTTTGGCGGTTAAAAGCGGGCTTTGTGCCCGCTTTTTTAATCATTTGGAGTGTTTGAATGAGCCTTTTTAAACCAAGCTTAATGACAAAAAGAATTACCGATATTACGCCCGCTATGCTCAAGCATTTGGGGGTAAAAGCCTTATTGCTGGATGTGGACAATACGTTGGTGTCTTATGCCGAGCATGAACCCATTGAGGGTGCCATACAATGGACCAAAGAAATGAATCGTGCCGGTTTTAAATTAATTGTTGTATCCAACAACTATGCCAGCCGTGTAGCCCCCTTTGTCAAAAAGTTTGATTTACCGTATATAACTTTTGCTATGAAACCTTTTCCTTTTGGTTATATAAAAGCCAGCAAGATGTTGGGTGTTCCCCATCGGGAATGCGTCATTATTGGTGATCAGATTTTTACTGATGTGACGGGAGCCAATCTTTGTGGTATGAAATCCATTTTACTGGAGCCTGTAGAAATGGAAAAAGGGATTTCTATTGGTTTGCGTAGATTATGGGAGAAAAGAATCCGCAAAAAGTATGGAGAATAGGAGTTTGATATGAATCAACATTCTCATTGGTCACAAGTATTTTTACAAGGTGACAAACAAAAAGCGGCTTTGTTTTTAGTCCCGCAAAATAGAAGATATTTAACAGATTTTCCCTCTTCTGACGGTGCGGTTTTACTGACCTCGGAGATGGTATATTTATTGGTTGATTTTCGTTATTTTGAGGCCGCTCAAAAACAGGCAAAAAATTGTAAGGTTTTGCGATATGATTCTTTGAATGAAAAAATCACAGAACTGCTTAAAAAGCATGGTATAAAAGAAGTTCACTTTGAAAGTGAAAATCTAAGTGTGGCTGATTTTAAACGCTTGGAGAAGTCTTGTTTCGCAGCAGGTGCTGATGCTATAAGTGACGGTTCTTTGGACCGTGAAATTATGACCTTGCGTTCAGTGAAGACAAACGAAGAAATCCAAAAAATAGAAGAGTCACAGGCGATTACAGACGCAGCATTTACGCATATTCTGTCTTTTATAAAAGAAGGGATAACAGAGCGTGAGATTGCCCTTGAAATTGAAATTTTTATGAGAAGACAAGGGGCAGAGGCAGTTGCGTTTGAACTGATTGTGGTGTCCGGTAAAAACAGTTCGCTGCCGCACGGAGTACCGTCTGACAAAATAGTTCAGAGAGGTGATTTTATCACCATGGATATCGGCGCATTGCTGAACGGTTATCACTCTGATATGACGAGAACGGTTGCTGTAGGAGAAATTTCTGAAAGGCAAAAAGATGTTTATTACACAGTTTTAAATGCTCATTTGGCGGTAATTGAGGCTTTAAAACCTGGTGTAAAATGTGCAGATATGGATAAGCTTGCCAGAGGGATTATTGACAAAAAATATCCTGGTGCCTTTGGACATGGGTTGGGGCATGGTGTGGGATTGGATATTCATGAAGAACCGCGTTTTTCGCGTTTCTCTTCTGCGGTTTGTCAGCCCGGCATGGTTATCACTGATGAACCGGGCATTTATCTGCCGAATGAATTTGGAGTTCGTATTGAGGATATGCTGCTTGTAACGCAAGAGGGATGCAGAAGTTTAACAAAATCCCCTAAAGAATTAATTCTTTTATAAATGTATAAAAGAACCAAATTAGCCACAAGCTATGAAGTGAGAAGAATCTGGAATATTGAGTGAATCGAAAATAGACCTCGCT
>URPG01000196.1 GCA_900549675.1 uncultured Oscillospiraceae bacterium
ACTCACGCCATAAAACCGGGCTAAACTGACCAAAACCTGCGGGGGTATCATTCTTTCGCCCGTTTCATAATAGGCATAAGTTCTTTGGGGTACATTGACGGCTTTTCCCACCTGCTCTTGTGTTAAGTCTTTATCCTCTCTTAATTCACGAATTCTTTTATAGTTCATATCACACCAAGTCTTCTTTAATTCTCTGCTTTTTACTTTTTCTTTTTTTGATACGGTTTTATCTCATCGGTTCTTTCCACTAAGTAATCGATACTGGTTTCAAATAAATCTGCTAATTTTATGAGAATGGGGATAGGGATATTTAAGTTTCCTAACTCGTAATCGGAATAAGTCGTTTGGTGAACGTTCAGTAACTCTGCCATTTTTGCCTGTGTTATATCTTTATCTTCTCTCATATCTCGTATTCTTTTATGCTTCATACCCTCTATCCCCTTTACTTGTTTTTTGATTTGCGTCTGGGGTAAGGTTTTGTTTCATCTGTAAGATTGAGCAAATAGTCAACACTCACGCCATAAAACCGGGCTAAACTGACCAAAACCTGCGGGGGTATCATCCTTTCGCCCGTTTCATAATAGGCATAAGTTCTTTGGGGTACATTGACAGCTTTTCCCACTTGCTCTTGTGTTAAATCTCTATCCTCTCTTAATTCACGAATTCTTTTGTAGTTCATTCTCTCACCTTTTAAATCTGTTTTTAATAAAAGTATATTTTAGAACAATTTATTCTATTGACTTTTTGAATATATCGTTCTAAAATCATAAAGGCGAGGTGATATAAAATGCCCAACTACAAACAAATGAATCATTCTCTTTTAGCCGCTCTAAGTAACATTATTGATATTGCACAAGCTGCCATTGAAAAAGCCGAGGAGGAAATTCTGTCAGAAGATTCTCTTTCCCCCATTATTCAACTTATCCCCTCTGACGAAAAAAATGAGGATGACTGATACCGCCAATAATATCAAAGATTTCAATGTTAAATTTATTTTATGAATTTGATATTGCATTGGCTTTTTTACATTTTTCTTTCCTCTTGATAAAGACTTGATTTTTTATTGCTTTCCGTATATAATAGTAAAGCTATCTTTAAAAAGAAATCGCAAAACAGATTTTTAACCAGCAAGGCGGCGTGGGCCGTAAAATATGCGAGCGGGCAGGTCTGTACGGCAAAACACCGTGAACCATGTCAGGCGGGGAACCGAGCAGCATTAAACGGCAGCTTTTGGGCGATACAGGGTGCTTGCCCGCTCACATATTTTACGTAGACGGCGTCTTGTTTTTTTATTTTGGGAGGTGACCAGCTTGTATCAGGTATTATACCGCAAATATCGACCGCATTCGTTTGCTGATGTCATTGGTCAGCCTCAAGTTACCACCACTCTCAAAAATGAACTAAAAAACGGCAGAATCGCTCATGCCTATCTTTTTACAGGCACAAGAGGAACCGGAAAAACCACCTGCGCCAAAATTTTAGCCAAAGCTGTAAACTGCCTGAATCCACGGGACGGCGACCCTTGCGGAACATGTGAAATTTGTCAAGGGCTTGAAAACGGTTCTATCATGGACGTTGTTGAGATTGATGCTGCCAGCAACAACGGCGTTGACAGCATCCGTGCTTTGATTGAAGAATCCGCTTTCACACCGGCTCACACCAAATATCGTGTTTATATCATCGACGAAGTGCATATGCTTTCCACTGCCGCCTTTAACGCATTGCTGAAAACATTGGAAGAACCGCCGGAGCACGTGCTGTTTATCCTCGCCACAACAGAAGTTCACAAATTGCTGCCCACGATTTTATCCCGTTGTCAGCGCTTTGATTTCAAAAGAATTTCTCCCGAAGACGTGGCAGCTCGTCTGCATTATGTCGCCGAGCAGGAAAACGTCACCGTCGACCACGATGCCGCTTTGATGATTGCCCGTATCGCAGATGGTCCTATGCGTGACGCTTTGTCGATTTTCGACCAATGTTTGGGAAGAAGTTCTCATGTCACCACCGAAATCGTACGGCAAACCACTGGCATCGCTGACCAGTCCTATTTAACGGCGTTATCAGAATGTATTGTCCGCAAAGAAATTGCTGATGCTTTGGAAATTATCGCAGAATTATACCAAGGCTCAAAAGATATGAGCCGACTTTGCGAAGAAATGGCAGAATATTTTCGTAATTTAATGATTATTAAAACCACACGGAACCCTGCTCAAATTTTACTGCTGCCGGAAGCACAGCTTGCCGAAATGACCGAGCAATGTAAAAATATTAAGTTGACGTTGATTCTTTACGCATTGGATACGTTTGAAGATAGTTTGGGACGTATGCGTTTCGGACACGCCAGAACCGAAATGGAAATGGCGTTTGTCAAGCTTTGTTCTCCTGAATTGGACAGCAGTCCGACCGCTTTATTGCAAAGAATTGAGGCCTTGGAGAATCGTACCCCGCAGCAAACTGTTTCGCCGGCTGTTCCTGCTTCTTCAGACCAAACTATTTCTGAAAACGGGTCTTCCGCCCCTCCTCCGGCAAAAGCAGATAAACCGCAGGTACAGGCGCAAGCCCCAGCCCCACGGGTTCCCAAAAGAAAACTTTCGATTGAGGAACTTTCCGCTACGGCTGAACCTTTTGACCAATGGGAAAATATTCTGCGTGCCATTAAAGCATATTCTTCCAGCGTAGCAGCCGCTTTTGAAGGTTCTGCCGCGTATGTAAACGGAGATTATCTTTTAATTGATGCTCCGCAGTTTGCCTTTGATTTGCTGAAAAGACCCTCTCAGCGGGAAAGAATCCGTGATTCGGTCCGCCAAGTGACCGGTCAAGTCTATAAGTTGGGGCCGTATAAAAAAGCAACGGCAGAAGATTCGTCTGCGGCAGACCCTCTCGATGATTTAGAAATGCGGGCCAAGCAAGCCGGTTTGCTGGATGAATCAAACTAATTTTAAAATGAATAAATAAGCATATAAAAGAAAGGAAGTATAGGTTATGAAAGCAAGATTACCAAAAGGAATGGGCGGTGGCGGCGGTCAAAACCTCCAGCAATTAGCCAAACAAGCACAAAAAATGCAGGAACAAATGGAGGCTGTTTCTGCTGAACTCGAGCAAAAAGAATATACGGCAACCTCCGGCGGCGACGCTGTCAAAGCTGTTGTTACCGGAAAATTAGAAGTAAAAGAAGTAATTATCAAGCCTGAGGTCGTTGACCCCGAGGACGTGGAAATGCTTGGCGATTTAATTACAGCTGCCGTCAACGAGGCCCTGCGTGCCGCTACCAGTGAAAAAGAAGAAAAAATGGAGGCTCTCTCCGGCGGGTTGAGCATTCCGGGGATGTTTTAATGGCCAGCTATTACATTCCCTCTCTTGATTCCTTAATTGAAAAATTTGAGAGCCTACCGGGCATCGGCCATAAATCGGCACAGCGGTTGGCCTATCATATATTGGATTTATCCAAAGAAGATGCTGAAAGTTTTGCTGACGCCATTGTTTCGGCGCACGCCAACATTCGTTATTGTAAAGTCTGCTGTAATTTAACCGACCAAGAGCTTTGCCCCATTTGCCGCAACAATTCACGCGATTCTTCTACCATCTGCATTGTGGAAGACAGCCGTGATGTATTTGCCTTGGAAAGAACCAACGGTTACCATGGGTTGTATCATGTTTTGCATGGTTCTATTTCCCCCCTTAGCGGAATCGGTCCGGACCAACTTAAAATTCCGGAATTACTGAATCGTATCAATACCGATGTCGAAGAAATCATCATGGCCACCAATCCCACGGTAGAGGGCGAGGCAACAGCTCTTTATCTTGCCAAGCTTTTAAAGCCGTTGGACATTAAAATCACCCGTTTAGCCTATGGCATTCCGGTCGGCGGTGATTTAGAGTATGCGGATGAGGTAACCTTGTCGCGTGCTATTGAGGGACGTCAGCTTTTATAATATCATCAAACCTAATTATTGTTATGAGAACACCAACACTTTGCAGGAGGTGAAAACAGTGAAAGAAAGCACAAAAACCATTGCAACCAACAAAAAAGCCTTTCATGATTATTTTGTGGAAGAAAAACTAGAGGCGGGTATTGAACTAAAAGGTACGGAGGTAAAATCTTTGCGGGCAGGCCGTGTGAATTTAAAAGATTCATGGTGTTCTGTCGTAAACGGAGAAATGCTGTTGAATGGCTGTCATATCAGTGCCTATGAACATGGAAATATCTTTAATCATGATACCACAAGAGTACGCAGATTATTGCTGCACAAAAGAGAAATCATGCGTTTGTTTGGACTCACAAAACAGCAAGGTTTTTCCCTTATTCCCCTTTCACTGTACTTTAAAGGTTCTCGTGTAAAAGTTAGTGTGGGACTTTGTAAAGGTAAAAAACTCTACGATAAACGAGCCGATTTGGCAGAACGAGCCGCTAAACGCGATATTGAAAGAGCCGTAAAAGAGAAAAATCGTTAAAAGC
>URPG01000197.1 GCA_900549675.1 uncultured Oscillospiraceae bacterium
CGTTCATGGCGGAAATTAATCCGAGTCCGCCGCCGTTTGAAACTGCCGCTGCCAGTTTGCCGTCAGAAATCCAAGCCATACCTCCCTGGAAGATTGGATATTGAATGCCTAAGAGGTCACAGAGTTCAGTTTTAATCATACGTTAAATCTCCTTTTGCGGCTTCACCGCAGATATTCGCTGTTCGGATAGAAATAATCAAATAATATAGAGTAAAACAATAAGTTTTTTAAGTAATATTTAAGTTAGAATAATAAAAGGATTTTCCTCGGCGCCTTAATGAAATCTATTAAAAATAGCGTCTTGCCTCTTTTAAATAATTTTTGTATGACTGCCCAAAATGATTTAGACACCATCTTTCTTCTGATAGAATAATCCAGTGCGCAGATACTTGAAAAACAAGTAAAATCAGAAGTAATATCCAGGATTGTGTCATCAGAACACAGCCTAAAAAATAGAAAAAATAGGACAAATACATCGGGTTTCGTGAGAAACGATAAATTCCGTTTTGGTTTAGTCCACTCTCGTTTGGCTTTGCAAAATCAACAGTGGATACCAAACATAGCATAATACCGAAAATATAAATCCCTAACCCAACCCAAAAACAGATTGGAACAGTTGAAACACTGATAAAAAAAGGATAGATAAAAATGCCGAGATTCGCAAGCTGATAAAAAGAATAGGCAAGTCTTTCTTTTCCCTCTACAGGAGCAAAGTGAGCCGCTCGTTTCAAGGCCTGTGGATCTAAAATGCCTAATAATCCGAATCGAATGAACAGCAGAGGTAGAAATAGAAAAAATCCGTTCATGGTTTCTCCTTCTGTCCCCATATAAATTGTCTTAGGGAAATGGAAGCGCAAGGAAAAGTTTAAAGCTAAATGGCCGAGGGGACAGGATTTGAACCTGCGGCCTTGTTGTGGCCTGCCCCAATTTATGAAGATGTAAATCATGCAAACTTAAAAAGTTGTTTGCAATACTCAAAATTACCAGGTGAGAATAGCCGCACCGCAGGTCAGTCCGCCGCCAAACCCAACCAACACAATTTTATCACCTTGTTTCAATTTTCCGTCACGGTTTAATTCGTCCAGTAAAATCGGAACGCTGGCAGAAGAAGTATTGCCGTAACGCTCAATGTTCACACAGAAACGGTCTTTGGGAATAGACGGAAAGCGGTTGCTTGCCTCTTGAATAATACGGTAATTTGCCTGGTGAGGAACCACCCATGCAATTTCATCAGCAGAAACAGAAGCGGCGTGCAGTGCTTTTTCGATTTCATCCGGAACAGCCTTAACGGCAAACTTGTAAGTTTCACGGCCGTTCATCGCAATCAATGCTTTTTTCAGTTCGTTCTGATAAAAAGGAGAAGCGCCTAAATGAGTAGGAATATCAATGGCCTCATCGCCGCCGTAGGTACTCATGTGAGAAGCAAGGAACCCCTCTCCCTCACCCAAAACTGCAGCACCGGCGCCGTCCCCAAAGATGCAGCAGGTGCCGCGGTCTGTCCAGTCTATTAAACTGCTTAGGCGTTCGGCACTGACAATCAGCACTTTTTTTACCGCATGACGGGCAAAATATCCGGCGGCTACATCTAAAGCAAAGATAAAACCCGAGCAGGCGGCCGCCATATCAAAGGCGGGACAGGCGGCACCGATTCTTTTTTGCACCATGCAGGCAACACCCGGTGAAACAGTATCCGGAGAAATCGTAGTGCCGATGATTAAGTCCAGTTCTTCGGGTTTGACGCCGGCATTTTCCAATGCGTGCAAAGCGGCTTTCTCAGCAAGGTCCAAGGTGGTTTCTGTGGTACAGACATGGCGCTGTTTTACACCGATACGTTTGGTAATCCATTCATCAGAAGTGTCCACCAACTTAGAAAGCTCATCGTTGGTCAGAATTTTTTCTGGCAGAAAACGACCGGTTCCCAAAATTTTAAAACTCATATTGTTTCTCCTATACTGATTAGAATACGATTTAAAAGAATAAAATAGATTTTATATGATCTCAAGTTATTTTATAAAAAAATTACAGTTTTGTCAATTCAGACCACTCAAATCAAGCCGCCGTTGACCCCAACAACCTGTCCGGTGATAAATTGATTTTCCGCTAAAAAAACAGCGGTTTCGGCAACATCAGAGGGTTGTCCCATTTTGCAAAGAGGGGTTTCCTCACAAAATGAATCAAGTTCTTCTTGGGAGAGGTGCCGGTTCATTTTGGTTGCAATCAAACCGGGGGCTATGCAGTTAATGCGAATACCGGAGGGCCCCTCTTCTTTCGCAAGCGCCTTTGTCAAACCGATAACGGCAGCCTTTGAGGCGGAATAAGCAACTTCGCAGGAGGCACCGATTTCTCCCCAAACGGAACTGATATTGATGATAGCCCCCTGTTTGCGCTGAATCATAGGACCTAACGCCCTCTTACAGCAGAGAAAAACGGAACTTACATTTGTTTCCATAATCATTTGCCAATCCTCAAAGCTGGTATCGGTAAATAGACTCGTCTGCGAGATACCCGCATTGTTTACAAGAACGTCGATAAAGCCAAATTCATCTTCTGCTTGTTGGAAAAGCATTTCAACCTGCTGTTCTTTTCGGACGTCTGCCTGTAGACAAATACCGGCAGAGCCGAGTGCCAGAATCCTTTGGTGCGTCAGTTCGGCGAGCTCAGGGTGCCGGTGATAAGAAATAACCACCTGATATCCTTTTTTGGCAAATTCACAGGCTATGGCAGAGCCGATACCGCCGCTGCGCCGGTAACCAATACAGTTTTCTTTTTCATTTTATTTGTAACTCCTTATGGCAAATGGAATTTATGTTTCGAGGGATTATAAGCACATATCGCCCTTGGCAAATAAGATAACGGATAAAGCCGCTAAAGGAGCGGTTTCGGCTCGTAAAATGCGCCTGCCCAGTGTACAAATTTTAGCTCCGCTTTCAATGGCAAGCTGTGTTTCCTCTTCCGAGTATCCCCCCTCGGGCCCCACAAAAACAGAGATGCGGTTTGTCGTCTGCGGGAGTACATCCGAGAGCGGAACACCGCCCAATTCATAAAAGAACAAGATATCACCAAATGCAGCAGCTTCTTCAATTGCTTTAGGGAAAGACAGCGGAGCATGAACTTGCGGAACAATCCCTCTGCCGCTTTGTTTTGCCGCCTCATGAGCGATTTTTTGCAGACGAAGCTGCTTCTTTTCGGCATTTTTATCGGTGAATTTTAAAATACAGCGGCGGCTTTCTACGGGAGTTACCGCAGTAATTCCCAGTTCAGTTGCTTTTTGTACGATGGATTCCAGCTTATCTCCTTTAGGAAAGGATTGATATAATCTGATTTTTGTTTCGGGTTCGGTTCGGTTGGGTTCGGAAAATAAAAGAGCCGCTGTAACAATATCACCGTTAAAGGATTGAATTTCACATTGATAATCCGTGCCATTTCCATCACAAAGGGTAAGCTTATCCCCCACTTTCATACGCAAGGAGCGGGCGATATGGCGTCCGTTTTCACCGTCTATTAAAAATGTAAAATTCTCCGCTGAATTTTGTTTTACAGGGGAATCAATAAAAAATCTGGGCACAAAATCATCTCCGATATATCAATATAGCTTTTATAGCTTTCTTTTACAAATATATTGACATTGCCACCATCATATAAATATAGAAAATGAAAGGTTACAAAATAGACTTTTAAAAACTTATATTCCTGCCGCAAAAGACATATATACTATTTTATCATACCTCTGAAATATAAATATGAAATAATCATGAACATCATAACGCAGATACAGAGAGAAAAGCATACAAAACCACATAAAAGAAAAAGTTTTTTTGACAGTTCACTTTGTAACATTTTTGTGATAAAATAGATTAAAATAAATTTGAATCTTTTAACATATGTTTTGCCATTAAAGCTGCATCAGGGATTTTACAGAGCGAGCTTACCTGATAGGGCACAGAGATTACAAGTTAAAAGGTAAATTCATATCCGGTATGAGATTTTCGCTTTCATTTGGCGGTGCGGACATACATAAATATTTGTCACGTATTATTTGCCAAATTAAAAAATAAACTGGTAAAGGATAAGAGGTGTTTGGGTGCAAAAAAGCAAAGTTATCTTCTGTAGTATAGCAATGATGTTGTCTGTTTGGCTGTTCAGCGGCTGTACGGTGACCGGTTTAGATGCCCAAACCATGATGTCGCCGCCCAATGCAAATGCAGACCAAAAAGAAATCAGCCGGCTTTTAATAGGCGATAAACAAGATGTTACCTTTGTGTACCCCAAAAACGGAGAGTATCGTTCCGCTATTATTATTGAAGATTTCACCGGTGACGGTATTGAAGATGCCGTTGGTTTTGTTTTACCGGAGAACGGCGGAGTGGAAGTAAAGTTTTTATCCAAGGATAATAAAGGGACCTGGCGGGTATTGGCGGTTTTCAACAATCCTGCCACACAGGTAGACA
>URPG01000198.1 GCA_900549675.1 uncultured Oscillospiraceae bacterium
TCTACGATATGTGCTTTTCATATTGTTTCCCGCAGAGCCGCCAATATAATTGATCAATTATACGAAGCTGGAGTCGTGGGGCCGGAAACTGGAACAGCATCTCGTGCTGTCTGTATGTCTAAAAACGAATTTAAAGATCTCGAAAATTCTGGAAAACTAAATATAAAGAATTTATCAAGTGCAGACATATCAGTTAATCCGTCCTTAACAGACAGTGAATATCATAAAATATTTCTAAATATAGGAGTATTTGTAACAAAATATAAAATATTGGATGAAACAGATATAGCCAACAAACTACAAATCCCTATAGAAATTGTCCACAAATGTTTCTTGGACTTAGAGCATGCTGATATCATACACTTTGATGATACACAATACATTATCTTAAAAACTACTGACGAGTTTATCTACAAATTTAAAGGGCGCCATATCGTAGATTCGGCTCCATTTGATATTATGAACGGTATTGAGTTTGAAAATTTTTGTGCGCATTTACTTTCAAAAAATGGATTTGAAATTATTAAAATGACCAAAGCCAGTGGCGACCAGGGAATTGATATTATAGCAGCAGATGCAAATATGCGATATGGCGTACAGTGTAAATGTTACTCATCAAATGTTAGTAATAAGGCGGTCCAAGAGGCATTTGCTGGTTCATTGTACTATGACTGCCATATTCCTATAGTATTAACAAATAGGTATTTTACCAAATCAGCAACCGAATTAGCATCTAAACTTAATGTGCTTTTATGGGACAGAGATAAACTCAACGCCTTAATCTATAATACAAAGTATGCTTAAATCAATTATAAAAAACAAATGCTGTCCCGGTGTAGTCAGCACTAGGACAGCACACATCTCCGAAGAGACGATACAAAATCTGGCAACTATATTGTATCATCTTCGGTGACAGGTGGCAAGAGACCATCTGTCTTTTTTATACTCAATTTTAAGGAGGATGATAATATGCCAAAAAGAAAAAGAATGCCAAAGTTACCTAATGGTTATGGATCCATTCGCTACCTTGGAAAAGGCCGGCGCAATCCGTATGCAGTGCATCCACCAACGGAAGAGTTTACAGAAAACGGCGTACCTATCCGACCAGCAGCCATATGCTATGTGGATACCTGGATTAAGGGTTTTACAGTGCTTACGGCATACAAAGCAGGGAATTATTACCCAGGATACGAAAACACGCTTATAGACCTAAATACGGACGCAGAAGACACCTCTTGCTTTGAAGAATTGGCAAATAAAATATTATCAGACTACAATCAGTTTAAAGGAATCACTCCGGAAGAAACAGGCAAAACATTTGCAGAAGTGTATAAGGAATTTTATGCCTGGAAATTTGAGACTAACCACTCAAAGTCCTATTCCAAAGCAACTATGAATTCCACGCGAGCCGCCTTTAACAATTGCAAGATAATACATGATAAAATATTTGCAGATTTACGACATTCGGATTTGCAGGAAGTAATTGATAACTGTAAGTTAAAACATGCAAGCCTTGAGCTTATAGTATCACTTCTGCATCAAATGTATTCCTATGCTGATATATATGAGATTGTAGACAAAGATTACTCTGCCCACATTAAGATAAATATACCTGATGATGACGAAAGTGGTATCCCTTTTTCCGATGCAGACCTAAAAAAAATGTGGGAGAATAAACACGACTCAGTTGTTGAATTTATTCTCATTATGTGCTATTCGGGATATAGGGTCAGAGCATATGAATCAATGCATGTAAATTTAGAAGAAGGATATTTTAGAGGTGGAATCAAAACGGCTGCGGGAAAAGATAGAATCGTCCCTATACATCCCGCCATATTCCCGTTGGTGCAAGCACGTTTAAAGAGATATGGAAAGCTCACCACAACTCCTTACCATAACTTTAGGCGCCACATGGCAAAAACTTTAAAGGCATTAGATATCGATCCCACGCATACAGCGCATGACTGTAGGCACACATTTTCAGCATTGTGCGAAAGATACCGTGTCAACGAAAATGATAGAAAGCGTATGCTCGGTCACTCTTTTGGGAGCGATATAACAAATTCTATTTATGGCCATAGGAGTGTAAATGAATTACGAAAAGAGATAGAGAAGATAGAAATACCCAAATATAAAGAATGTGACTAACTTGTGACTAACCGCCCCTGATTATTAGTATTTCATACTATCTAACATAGACTTTCAAATGTCATACAAACCCTTATTTTACAAGGTATACACCCGTTTTTCTTTATATTTACTGCTTTTGCAAATATCTCGAATTTTTAATAAATTCTTAAATTATATTTTTCTGCAGAAATCTACAATTTTTGACGATTTTTTTATGCATATAACACTATAAATAGAGTAAGCGCATCTAAATTTGACAAGTTATATCCTACAGGCAGACATAATATTCTTACTGGAAATGCAATCTGATTGTACAAATGCGGTTTTTGTTTTGACCTGGTGATATTTCTGATTACAGACAGCACCCCCTGCATTTCTTGCTGTTTTTTTTCCGTAATAGTCCAACTGACGAAACTGTATGGTTTTTCTGAAAAAGTTGTTTTATAATGTATTCATGCTATGGAGGTGTCTTATGCCGTTTGAAAGTCTTGAATTAAGAGAAGATATCAGTATCTCCAAAGTTGTCACCATACACTATTTTGAATATATGAGTGACTTTAGCTTTCCCGGTGAATCCCATAATTTCTGGGAATTTCTCTGCGTTGACAAGGGAGAGGTAGATATCATGGCAGGTGACCGGCCCCACACACTGAAAAGGGGACAGATCGCTTTCCACAAACCAAATGAATTCCACAGTCTGAAGGCCAATGGCCGGATCGCGCCAAATCTGGTGGTCATTTCATTTGAATGTAACTCTCCGGCTATGCAGTATTTTGAGGAGCTGATCACAGATATCAGTGAGACAGCCCGCTATCTCATGGCCCAGATCATCTATGAGGCAAGACGATGCATCGCCACACCTCTTGATGACCCGTATACCACACATATGGAGCGGCTCCCGGAAGCTGCATTCGGTTCAGAACAGCTCATCAAGCTTTATCTGGAGCAGCTCCTCATACACCTTGTGAGAGAGCAGATGAAAGGCCGCAGCACAGCGCCTGCTGTTGTCAAATCCATCAAGCAGAAAAACGATGCCATCATTTATAAGCGGATCACCACTTACCTGGAAGAACATATCCGCGAACATCTGACCATTGACGAGATCTGCAGGGCAAACCTCATCGGGCGTTCCCAGCTTCAAAAACTTTTCCGGGAGCAGAACCAGTGCGGTGTCATTGAATATTTCTCACGGCTTAAAATCGAGCTGGCCAAACAGCTCATACGGGAGAACCATCACAATTTCACCCAGATATCAGACTTTCTCGGCTATACTTCCATCCATTATTTTTCCAGGCAGTTTAAAAAGCTTGCAGGCATGACCCCTTCCGAATATGCCTCATCCATCAAGCTGCTTGCCGAAAGGCCATAATTCTGAAACTTCTTTCAGAATTTTATCATTGTTTTACAAGACTATTCATATTATAATGAAGAAAAAGAGCACGGTTCAATGGGGGCTCGCAATAAAGGAGAATGTGTTATGAAAATCTACAGAACAAAAGACTACGATGAAATGAGCAAAAAGGCAGCACACATCATTGCTGCTCAGATTGTATTAAAACCTGACTGCGTTCTCGGTCTGGCTACCGGATCAACACCGGTGGGCACATATAAGAACCTGGTGGAATGGTATAAAAACGGAGATTTGGACTTCTCCACACTTTCCTCCTGCAATCTCGATGAATACAGAGGCTTAAGCCCGGAAAATGACCAGAGCTACCGTTACTTCATGAACACAAACCTGTTCGACCATGTAAATATCCGCAAGGACCACACCTTCGTGCCGGACGGACTGCAGGAGAACAGTGACCAGGCCTGCCAGATGTATGAGCAGATCATCCGTGACTTAGGCGGTATTGACCTGCAGCTTCTGGGCCTTGGCCACAACGGACACATCGGCTTCAACGAGCCAGCAGAGGACTTCCCGAAGATCACACATTGTGTTGACCTGACAGAGAGCACCATCCAGGCCAACAAGCGTTTCTTTGAAAAAGAATCCGACGTACCGAGACAGGCTTACACCATGGGAATCGGCACCATCATGAGCGCAAAGAAGATCCTTGTTGTGGTAAGCGGTGAGGACAAAGCGGAAATCCTGAACAAGATCATCAATGGACCTATCACACCCCAGGTTCCTGCATCCATTCTGCAGCTTCACCCGGATGTGACCATCGTTGCCGACAATGCAGCACTTTCCAAAGTAAAATAATCTGTAACTGTTCAGTCAGGTCAGCGCATTTACTGCGCTGACCGTGCAAAAGAGTAGTGGCGGCAGGTATTCGCCCCA
>URPG01000199.1 GCA_900549675.1 uncultured Oscillospiraceae bacterium
TACTGGTTACACTGGGGCCCAAGGGTGCCTTTTATTTCGCGGACGGCAAATCCAATTTATTGCCGACCTATGACGTAAAAGTAGTGGATACGACAGGCTCGGGCGATTCGTTTATGGGAGCAGTACTATTTCAAATTGCGCAGCAGAAAAAAGAATTGAACGCTTTAACGGAAGGTGAGCTCAATGAAATCATGGATTACGCCAACGCCAGCGGTTCAGCTGCGGCCGCGGTAAAGGGAGGAATTCCGTCTATTCCGACGAAAGAACAAATTATAAAGTGTATGAGTGAAACACCGCTTTTGAAGCGTTAACAATCAGTCCGACAGGGGCAAAAGCACAGAAAACAAGGTTCATCTTGTTTCTGTGCTTTTTATTTACACCGCAAAACAGAAAAATCAGATGACTTGTTGTTTTTTTACGTAAAAAATAGTATAATCTTTGTTATCTAAGAAAGTATGAATGAGTAGAAGAATAGAAAACGATAAAGAAAAAAGAGAGATAGGCTAAATTGTACAAATTATACGGGCAATGGGTAGGCTATCTTTAAAATAGTAAAAATAGCAGGGGGACTTCTAAATGACGCAGCAGATGGATTTTATTCCCGTCTTACTTGGCAGTGATATTAATGTATATGGAATGGCGCGCTCTTTTCATGAGGCTTATGGAATTAAAAGCGTGGCAGTAGGGAAAGGCCGGCTGCCCGCTACCGCCAATAGCAGAATTGTCAGTATTGAGTGTGTAGAATCGAATATCGAAGAAGACGAAGTTTTTTGCCGCACTATGATCGAATTTGCGGCACGGTATCCCCATAAAACATTGCTGTTGGTTCCCTGCGGCGATAATTACATTAAATTGTTGGTGCGCAACCAAGATAAAATCAAGCATTTATACCGATTTGCTTGTATTGACGAGGCGCTTTTAATGCGTTTAAGTTTAAAAGAAAGTTTTTATGAGGTCTGCACAGAGCACGGCTTTGCCTTTCCCCAGACTACGACTTGTTCCAATCAAAACTATAAGGATATTCAGCTTCCCTTTGATTTTCCGGTAATTATTAAACCCTCTAATAGTGTTGCCTATTGGAATTGCCACTTCCCTCATAAAAAGAAAGTGTTTGTGGCTGAAAATCGGGAAGAATTTGAAGCCATATTAAAGGCCATCTATGGCTCAAGCTATCAAGATACATTGATTTTACAGGAATATATCCCCGGTGATGACAGCAATATGCGTGTAATGAACTGCTTCAGCGGCAAAGATAAAAAAGTGAAATTGATCGCTTTGGGGCATGCCCTGCTGGAAGAACATTCTCCCGAGGGAATCGGCAGTTACGCCGCGATAATCAGCAGTCACGATGAAGAACTTGCACAAAGAATGAAGTCCTTTTTGGAGTCTATCGGCTATATTGGTTTTGCCAACTTTGATATGAAATATGATACGCGCGATGGAAAGTACAAGCTGTTTGAGATGAATTTACGGCAGGGCAGAAGTAGCTATTATGTAACCGCTGCGGGTTATAATATGGCAGAATATATCGTCAAAGATATTTTGCTGGAGGAAGAACTGTCGCTGACGATTGCCAAAAACCGAGTGCTTTGGAGTATCATTCCCAAAGATATTATATTCCGCTATGTGGCAGACGAAAAGTTAAAGCAAGAAGCAAAAGAATTGATTCAAGCTAAAAAATTTATCCGTTCTATGGACTATAAACCGGATATGAGCTTAAAACGCTTTGTAGCTTTTCACTTGAATCAAATGAACTACCGAAAAAAATACAAAGAAAATTTTGGAAACAAGGGGCTTCGATAATGAAGACATTGGGAATTATCGGTGGTTTGGGTCCTATGGCCACCGTCTATTATATGCAGCTTATCGTTCAAATGACGAAGGCCGAAACGGACCAACAGCATTTGGAGATGATTGTCATGAATTCTCCGTCTGTTCCGGATCGCACTGCGTATATTTTGGATAAGAGCAAGCCTTCACCCTTGCCCCCCATCATGGCATTGGCAAAGAGATTGGAGGAACTGGGAGCGGGTTGTTTGGCTATCCCCTGCATTACCTCACATTATTTTTATCGTGAGTTTTCTGAGAGTGTGAACATACCTTTCTTGAATATTGTGGCAGAAACAGCCAAGCATTTAAAACAGAATGGAATTCAAAAGGCTGGTATCTTGGCAACATTAGGGACAGTGCGTACAAAGTTATTTCAAGATGCGTTGCAGGAACAAGGGATAGAGGCGGTTGTACCCGATGAAAAACACCAAGCGATGGTGATGAGCTTGATTTATGATTTTATCAAAGCCGGAAAAAAACCGGATTTAACTTTATTTCATCAAGCTGCTTGCCATTTACAGGAAAAGGGAGCGCAGTGCAGTATTCTAGGCTGTACGGAGTTATCTCTGTTGAAAAGAGATTTTCCAATAGGCGATGGATTTTTAGACGCTGTCGAAGTTTTGGCAAAGGCCAGTATTTTGGCTTGTCACGCACCGCTGCGGGAAGAATATACCTGTTTGATTAGCGGAAAGCAGAGAAACGATAAATTATTGAGTGAATAGATGAGGATATAAATATGTGTGGATTTGTTGGCTTTTTCACAAATGGATTTGGCGGTGACCGCCAAGCTGTGATTCGGGCTATGGCAGACCGTATCACGCACCGTGGTCCCGATCAGGATGACTACTATTTAGATGATGAAATTGCGTTGGGATTTCGCCGTCTAAGCATTATTGACCTTGAAAAAGGCTCACAGCCGATTCAAAATGAAGATAATACAATGGTGCTGACCTATAACGGTGAGGTTTATAATTATCAGGAAATTCGAGAGGATTTATTGGCAAAGGGGCATGTTTTTAAGACAAAGACTGACTCTGAAGTTATTTTGCATGGCTATGAAGAATATGGAGCAGACATTCTGCAAAAACTGCGTGGGATGTATGCTTTTGTCATTTGGGATACAGTAAAGAAAAAATTGTTTGCCGCCCGTGATATTTTTGGTATTAAGCCATTTTACTACTATCAAAAAGACGGTAACCTGTTTTTCGGTTCTGAGATTAAGTCGTTTCTTTCGCATCCTTCTTTTGTGAAAGAAGTGAATGAAGAACGTTTGCCGGAATATATGTGCTATGAATATATCCCTGATGAAGAAACCATGTTCAGGAATGTCTATAAATTGCCGGCAGGCTCTTATTTTGAGTATCAAAACGGTCAATTGACGGTTCGTAAATATTATGATATTACTTATCGGATTGATGAAAGCAAATCATTGGAAGAGTGGGAAAAAGAAATTGCTGATACCTTCCGTGACAGCGTAAAAGCCCATCAAATTGCCGATGTAGAAGTGGGCTGTTTCCTTTCCAGCGGGATTGATTCCAGCTATGTAGCAAAAGAGATTTCAAACGGGACAAAAGCGGTGAAAACTTTTTCTGTCGGCTATGAAGAAGAAAAATACAGTGAGTTGCCGTTTGCGCAGGCGCTATCTAAACAAATTGGGGTAGAAAATATCTCCAATAAAGTTTCGGCTGATGAATTTTTTGATGCGGCGGGCATAATTCAATATTATTTGGATGACCCCATGCCCAACCCTTCTGAAATTCCCTTGTACTTCTTAGCAAAGAATGCGGCCAAGCACGTGAAAGTTGTGCTTTCAGGAGAAGGTGCCGATGAACTGTTTGGCGGTTACCCCATGTATTTGGCAGGAATGCACTTCCATAATTATGAAAAACGGGTACCAAAACCGATTCGCAAATTAGCGGGAGCGGTTGCCAAGAAATTGCCGAATTTCAAGGGCAAGAACTTTTTAGTACGCGGAGCAATGAAGCCTTATCAGCGTTTTATGCGCAGTAACTATGTCTATACCAAAGACAATGTAGGACGCTATCTGAAAAAAGATTATAAACCCAAAGACCCCACAAGTTATGTAAAGCCCTTATTTGAAAAAGTAAAACATTTGGATGAACCAACGCAATTGCAGTATGTCGATATGCATTCATGGATGGTATATGATATTCTGCAAAAGGCTGACCGCATGAGTATGGCGAATTCCTTGGAATTGAGAGTTCCGTTCTTGGATAAAAAAATGCTGGAATTGGCGCTGCAGATTCCTACACGCTATCGGGTGCAGGGAGAAACCACGAAGCTTGCGCTGCGAAAAGCGGCTTTGAGCCAATTGCCGGAGCGTACCGCCAACAAGAAAAAATTAGGATTCCCAGTGCCTCTGAATGATTGGCTGCGAGAAGACAAGTATTACCAAAGGGTGAAAAAGAGTTTCGAAAGTGACATTGCCGCTCGTTTCTTTAATCAAGAGGCCATCCTCAAGCTTTTGGAGGATCACAAGAACGGCAGCAATGGTAATATGCAGCCTATTTGGTCGGTATATAGCTTT
>URPG01000200.1 GCA_900549675.1 uncultured Oscillospiraceae bacterium
TATTTTATCCAACTTTATTATCTTCATCATACCATATAGCGCGATACTCCCATAACAAGAAAATTGTGATAGCAATAAATTATTTGTCCAGATTCAAAAAATCACCTGTATAAGCAAGTAGAATAGCTAGATTGCTTTGGCTTATAAAAAATGATTTCAGATGGTTATAACGGTTAAATTTTTTTATTTTTATCCCTGTACTCTACTGGAGATAAACCTGTAATTTGGCTAAAAACCTCTCCAAAATAACTTCTTGAGCAATATCCCAACCGTTCACTTATTTCCTGAATTGTTTCCTCAGTTGTGACGAGCAGCAACTTGGCACGCTCCACTTTAGCGAACTTAATGTAGTCAATAACGGTGCAGCCGACCTCGGCTTTAAACTTGCGGGAAAGATAATATTCTGTATATCCTACATATTGGGCAAGCGTTTTTAATTTTATTTTTTCCTCTACGTGCATTTCAATATAATTTAGACAATTTTGAATATGCCTTGATACTTTAGGATTGATGCGGCATTTGCGCACGCGATATACAAAATCGGTATACATCACATCCGATATAGGATTAAGATCTGAGGTTGTTGTAGCATCCTCCACCTTTTGAATATAAGTATCACCCAATGTGTAGGCCAGATCGGGCGATAGACCGCCTTCGATGGCGGCTCTTGTACACAGCGAAATAAAAACTATAATTGAATTTTTAGCCTGCCGCAGCGGTTCACGAGAATGAGTAGGAACCCCATTGCTAATCATTTGGGCTGAAATCTTAGCTTGTTTGTAGTTAAGGTCACCATCACGCACCATGCGAAGAATGACTTGTTCCGCTTCCCAAACCTTATGTCTGTCCCGCTCGGGAATTATAGCCAGTTCAGCCAAAAGAAATTTATCGCTCTGCGTAATATTTTCTTTAGCCCCCATTTTTTCTCCTGTAACACAATAATGCAGCATAGCCGCATATCGGGTAAGAACAACAGAGGGAATTACTGGAAGTGTTTTTAATACATTTTTAAAATCATGCATCCAAGAAAGACTGATGTCCAGTTTATTGTAATGCTTAAGGGCCTTGTCAACACCCAAATGAGATATATCAGTTGCAAAAACAGGGCCTATGACATACATTCTTTTAAATAGTGGTGTTTTTTCATAGGCCACAACCCAAGCAAGCCCAAAAGAAGTACCGGGGATAAGCGGTTCATCATGCTCTATCCCATATGAAAGAGCCTCTTTTTCACAGCCGAACAACGAAAATGCTGTTCCTAAAAGCAATTCCTGCGGACAATTGCTTTCTAAAAGATTTCCCTCATGATTATAAATCCATGTATAGAGATTACCCTCACAAGAGATCTGTTCACTAAAAAATTTTATTCTTTCTTCTATGCTCATTTCTCATTTCCCCACTTATTATTTACCTCATATTATCATATTTTTTAGCGATTTCAATCGTTATATTGACATTTCTTACAAACCAAACAAAATGTCTGCTTTCAAATAAAAAAACAATGCGTTTGCTGCGTGGACAATAAGAAGGTTCCTATCAATTATTATATCTTTCAACCGTAAATGAATAAATTTAAAAATAGTTTCGATAAAGAAATAAGAAAATGATACACCTGCCACACAGTATCATTTTCCTAGATTCTCAAAAACTTTCAAAATTTTTGCTTACAGACAATCTGTAAATCCAAACAGAATATCCTGTTCAGAGAGTTATAATTTTCCCTTGCGTAACACCGTTTTCATTAAAGCTGTCTACCGCAATATAATAAGCTTTATCAGTATTGATTGTTGTTAAATTTAAATGTGTTTCTCCGTAAACTTGCCAGCTGGCATATAACTTATCTTCTGCTATTCCATATCGTATATTATATCCATCCGCATTGGAAACCGATGCCCACGAAAGTTCAATGCTGCCGTCGGATAAACGGATAGCTTTCAGGCTTTTCACGCCTTGTGGCTTATCACCCGTGCCGCTACCGAAAACGCGCAGACCGCTGATAGCCGGCACACCGCGATACGGTAAAACCATTTTACTGACCCGCAGATACCGCAGTTGTACGGATTCATTCATTACGATAAAATCGTGAGAATAATCGCCTTCTTCTGCATGACGGTCTTTTAACGAAATCCAAGTTTGAGCGTCTGCCGAGCCTTCCAAAACATATGCAGTTCTTTGTGCTTTTGTTTCAATGTAGCGTAATCCCATACTTTCCTGATGCATACGGGAAACATCTATCCAGGGCATTTCATGATTACAATCTGCGAAGTTAATTTGAACGGCATACACTTCTTTGACACTGCCTAAATCAATCTGATACCATTCTTCTTCCGAAACGGCTCCTGCCGCCCACCATGTTCGTATATCTTCATTCACACCCTGCTCAGGTGTATGGCCTTTCTGAGAGGAGGAGGCAGAGGCTGTTTTTTGATATGACAAAAGCATCCAAATCGGTTCTGTATTTTGCCCTTCTTTCCGTTGAACCTCCGGTAAAAGAAAGGGATAATCCGCAAAATTCTGGTCACAATACAGCAAACCGTCTTTATCAAAATCGCAGGGAAAAAGGCCGATTCTACGCTCAAAATTATCATGAACACTAATACGCATGGTGGAAACATGCCACCAATTCCCCTGTTTATCCTGGAAAGTACTGCCGTGTCCGGCGCCGGTAATAAACCCTCCAGGTTTGGAGGAAAAAGGATTATGCTCTTGATAGGCAAAAGGACCCAGGGGTGAATCTCCGATATATACACCGTCACTATAGATATTATATTCTGTTCCCGGTGCGGCATATTGAAGATAATACCTCCCGGCATACTTTGTCATATATGCGCCCTCAATAAAGGGCTTTGTTCCTACATGTTCCCGAATTTTACGATCTAAATCGGTTTTGGGCTCTTGCAATCTGTTATTCTCTCCGCTGTGTTCCCAAAAATGGACAGCCGTATTTTCATCAATCAAGCCAATCTTTTCTCCAATGGGCGTCAGCGTATTGGGATCCATTTCAATGCCCCAAATCGGTTCATTATTGGTACATCCCCAATAGAGATATACTTTGCCGTCATCATCCTGAAAAATAGCCGGGTCCCAAAAATCAAAAGGAGAAGAAACAGATACAAAGGGCTTTGTGAGTGGATTTTCACTTTTGTAAAATGTGCAGGGTTCTCCCCGTTTTGAGGCGGAAAAGATAACAGCACCGTCCACAACACGAACATCGGGTGCATAATCATAAATAGGCAGCTCCGGTGTTTCTTTAAACTGCCAATGACATAAATCATCCGAATACCAAAACCCACCGGACATAGAAGCAAAGAGAAAGTATGTGTCCTGAAACAAAAGCATCGTCGGATCAGCCGCTTCCCGAAACAGTTTATCCTCAAAATAAGAACCTGATTTATAGTTGTAACGATATTCCAAATTCAACGGATTGCATACGGTTTTCATACCTTTACCTCACTTCTTTGTATTATTATTCTTTAATAGCACCCACAGCCATTCCCTTTACAAACCATTTTTGGAAGATTGGATACAGGCACAATATCGGCAAAGTTCCTACAACGGCAATTGCCATGCGGATTGTAACGGAAGGAATACTGGAAGAATCTATATTGGCCCCTAAATTGTTTTGCTGCAAAAACTTGATGTTTTCATTCATACTGTGCAGAATGGTCTGGATACTTTGAATATCACTGTTGCTTGAGAGATAGTATACACCATTTTGCCAGTCATTCCAATAGGTCAAAGCACTGGTCAGCCCTACGGTTGCCAGCATTGGTTTAGATAGCGGAATTACAACATGTCTGAAAACGGTAAGCTCATTGGCACCGTCAATTTCTGCGGCCTCCATTAAAGCAGAGGGTATGGTAAATTCAAAATAATTTCTCAACATCATAATACTGTATCCATTTAAGAGCAAGCCTGGAATCAATAATCCAAAAATTGTATTTTTCACATAAAAAATCTGCGTGTAAACAATATATGTTGCGGTAAGACCACCGTTAAAAAGCATTGTAAAAGTGACAATAAACAACAAAATTCGCCGCCCCGGCAGGTCACGCTTACTCAGCGTATAGGCAATCATGGCTGCAAACGTAAGACCAATCACTGTACCGGCAATGGTCACCGTAAAGGAAATCAGATAGCTGCGCCCAATTACATCCCATTGTCTTAAAATATATTGATAAGCATCCAACGACCATGCTTTGGGAAGGAACGTATATCCGTCACGAATCGCTGCGTTTTCATCTGTAAAAGAGGCCACAATCAGCAAGACGAAAGGGGCCAAAGAACAAATGGCAATTAAAATCATTAAAATATGCCCGGCAAGAGCCCAGCATTTATCATTTCTTGTTCTCATAAAATCCCCCTTAAATCAG
>URPG01000201.1 GCA_900549675.1 uncultured Oscillospiraceae bacterium
GTTTTCAAATTTCATGCTGTAAATGGTGTGCAGACATTCAATAATGTAGTCAATGGGGCAGTTTTCATCATCTTCGCCGGCTTCCAGTGCAATGCGCTTATGTCCCATTTGCTCCAGAATCCGCACCTCCTGCCGCACTTCATCCTGTGTTAAACGGCGGCGTTCAAAATTGCTGGTACAGCGATATCCGCAGTAGGCACACTGGTTTACACAATAATCGCTGACGTACAAAGGGGCAAACATCACAACACGGTCGCCGTAAATGTGTTCCTTAATTTTTCCCGCAATTTCAAAGATTCTTTCCAAATGAACAGGATTTTGATTGACCAGCAAAGCCGCTACTTCTTGGTGTGAAAGCCCGGAAAAGCTTTCTGCCTTATCTAAAATAGCGTCGATTTGACTTTCCGATACGTTCGTTGCCTCTTTGAGTAAATTTTCAATATATTCCGGATGAATAAACATTTTCATTTTCCCTTCTTCCGCAATAACAATTTTATGCGGAATAAAATAATAACCCAAAGCCTATATCGCTTTAGCTGAAATGGCTGTTTTCACGGTGACCCCGTCTAAAGCCCCGATTTTCCCTGTCATACTGTTGATTTCATCTAATTCTCCAACAACCGTTAAAGCGATAACACCGATACCATACTCATCCAGAGGCACGCCCATTCTTCCTTTTACCATGCCGTGAAAATGAGAGATTAAACGATTGAACTCAGCTTGAGATTGATGCGGATTCTCCAGAATAGCACTAATGACAGCAATCTTTTTCACGTTAATTCTCCTTAGTCTAAAAAATCCTTTAAACAAGAAGGAACCACCCTCTAAAAGCAGAACACATCTTGCTTGTAAAGTGGTGGTTTACTCTTGTCTTTAGAAACAAAAAATTAATAATTTTCTGCTTTAATTTCAAAATAAGATTGCGGATGTGCACAAACAGGGCATACCTTGGGGGCTTCTTTGCCGATGTGCAAATGGCCGCAGTTGCTGCAAATCCATACAACATCGCCTTCTCTGGAGAAAACAATGCCTTTTTTCAGGTTTTCAGCTAATTTCAGATATCTTTCTTCGTGTGATTTCTCAATAGCGGCTACGCCTTCAAAAAGTTTTGCGATGCTTTCAAAGCCTTCTTCACGGGCTTCTTTTGCAAAGGTGGCGTACATATCGGTCCACTCATAGTTTTCACCGGCAGCAGCGTCAATAAGGTTGTCCAATGTTTTGCCAATACCGCCGTTTGCCAGCTTGAACCACATTTTTGCGTGTTCCTTTTCGTTGTTGGCGGTTTCTTCAAAGATATTGGCAATTTGCACATACCCTTCTTTTTTTGCCTGAGAGGCATAAAAAGTGTATTTATTTCTTGCCTGAGATTCACCTGCGAAAGCAGCTAATAGGTTTGCTTCTGTTTTTGATCCTTTTAAATTTGCCATAATGAATCCTCCATATACATATTTTATTTTCTATGCTATTATAATATCAATCAAACTCTTTGTCAATAAGCTTTTTTGATAATTATTATCATTTTTGTAAATATACTATACCATTCCTAAGTTTATGAATTTTTGTCACAGAAACTAAAAACAAATTGTAAATTTCTTGTGAAAGTTTTGTGGAATCTTGGAAAAGCTAAAAAAAAGATGTATACTAAGTTTATACAGTTCAACATTCTTTGTTGGAAGAACTTAAAATACGAACATATAGGTTGGTGTTATCTTTGTTGCTAGAAAAACTTAAACGATTTATGTATGGCCGATATGGTGTGGATTTATTCGGCCTTGTGATGTTGATTGCAGGCTTGGTTGTTTCTATGTTTGGGCAATGGTTTAATTTTTTGCCGCTTGTGTTACTTTCTTATCTTATTTATGCTTATGCCTTGTTTCGTTTATTTTCAAAAAATCTACCGGCCAGACAACGTGAATTAGCGGCTTTTATGAAACTGAAAAACCGTGTGTCAGGGTGGTTTTCATTCAAACAGAAACAAGTGGCCGAGAGAAATTTATACAAGTATTTTTCTTGTCCCAATTGTAAGCAAAAACTGAGAGCGCCCAAGGGAAGAGGGAAAATTCAGGTTACCTGCCAAAAATGCAAGCATAACTTTATCAAAAAAACATGATGCACGAAAAGAGGGAGAGCAGATGGAAGATTTATTGAAAAAATCAATCCATGAATTGGCAGATCTACACTTTTTATGCTCCTGCGGAAAAGAGCATAGGGTGGATATTCATGACATCACAGTAGGGCACGGTGTTTTGCCTAAAATTGTGGAAATATTAAAAAAATTTGAAGTTCGTCATCCGTATTTACTGGCCGATAAAAACACGTATGCACTATGCGGAAAGACTGTGCAGAACCATTTGACTGCTGCGGGACAATATGAACTGCACAGTCATATATTTTCCGGAGATTCGGTTTTGATTCCGGATGAAAAAGCCGTAGGAGCCGCGCTTTTAGATATGGAACCAAAGGACGACTTAATTTTGGCTGTGGGTTCAGGCACTCTCAATGATATTGCCCGTATTCTCAGTGCAAGAACAGGTGTACCGTATATGATTATCGGTACAGCACCCTCTATGGATGGTTATGCTTCGACGGTATCTCCTTTGATTATAGGAGGAACAAAAATCACCAAAGAAGCGGTATATCCTATTGCAGTGTTGGCAGATACTTCTATTCTTAGAGAAGCACCAACTCAGATGATGACCGCGGGTTATGGTGACATTATAGGTAAGTTTACAGCCAATACCGATTGGCGGCTTTCCCAGATGCTTACCGGCGAATATTATTGTAAAGAAAGTGCCGCGTTAATCAATGAGGCAACACAAAAATGTGCGGATAATGCGGAAGAATTTGCCCGGCGTGATGAAAAAGCTGTTGGGTTAGTAACAGAGGCTTTGATTTTATCCGGTGTTGCTATGGGTATGGTGGGAAACTCCAGACCGGCC
Organism: uncultured Oscillospiraceae bacterium; assembly: GCA_900549675.1. Lineage (GTDB taxonomy): Bacteria > Bacillota > Clostridia > Oscillospirales > Acutalibacteraceae > Scatolibacter. The sequence goes on from URPG01000201.1 coordinate 2,940, forward strand.
TCTGGGGCGGAGCATCACCTAGCGCATTACTGGGAAATTAATGCCCTAAAAGAACATCGAGAACACGCCCTGCACGGAAATGCTGTCGCAGTGGGTACGGTAGTTATTGCGTCCCTCTATGATTTGGCAGCGGATTTGCTCCCCAAGGAGTTGGAAAGACCAACGGCAAGCGAAATAATTGCCCTTCTAAAAAAATGTGGGGCGCCCACTCATCCGAGTGAGATTGGGGTTGAAAAAGAATTATTTTATCAAAGCATTTTGCACGCTATGGAGATTCGAGAACGATATACGATTTTGCGGTTCTGTCAGGCAAAAGGAAAATTAAGCGAATTTGCTGAAGTGCTCACGAAGAAATTTTATCCATAAAACTCATATTAACGAGCTGTCTTTTTTTCGATGAAGACAGCTCGTTTTTATTGTACGATTTACCTTGATAAAGCCACCAACTCCGCCGGTGTAAATAAAAAGCCTTACTTTTTAACATTGAGCGAAGCAAAAGATAATGTTTTTTAAACAAACCCTTTGATAAATTGAAACTAGCCGCAGGGCAGAGGATGCGATTAAAGGATTCTTTGCTCTCTCTTGAGAGGCAAAGCCGATACCGTGCCCTTCTGAGGCTGGCGTAAACCACTGCTTGCAGTGGTGGTTTTGATTTTGTATATATTTTTCAAATTCAACGTATCATTGATAACGAGGCTTAATTGTAAACTAAATATGAATTTTAAGAATTGTTATTGACAAACACACTATTAGTAACTATAATGGTAACAAATAAAGGAGGCAACAATGTATTCTACAAAGTATGCTGTCAGCATTCATATTCTTAGTTTGGTTGCTTTAAAAACGGAATCTGCCATTACATCTGATTATATTGCCCGCAGTGTCAATACCAACCCTGCCTTAGTCAGAAGATTGATGAGTGATTTAAAAAAAGCGGGTCTTATCCATACACAAACAAAAGTTGGGGTAACAGGACTTACCAAACCGCCGAATGAAATATCACTTTTGCAAATTTTTAAGGCAGTTGAAAAAAATCAAGATTTATTCGCTGTCCACGCTGATACCAATGAAAAATGTCCCGTAGGGGCAAGAATCGGTTCAGTATTACAGCATATCAACCAACAAGTACAAAAAGAATTTGAAAAAGAGTTGGATATACTTTTTCTTTCTGATATTTTAAAAGATTTAGATTTATAAAACAATTGTAGATTTCCTTTTGGATTTGGTATCCAATAACAATAATTCATTTAATATTTTAGGAGGCTTTTATTATGAGTAAAAAAACAGTTGGTATCGTCGTAGGTAGTTTGAGAAATGATTCTTACAATAAATCAATTGCAGATTATGTGGTTTCCATTCTTCCGTCAGATTATGAGGCAAAGTTTATTCATTTGGACGGTGTGGAAATTTTTAACCAAGATTTAGAAGGCAAT
>URPG01000202.1 GCA_900549675.1 uncultured Oscillospiraceae bacterium
TGGGTGAAGCAGGCTGTGCGCTGGATGCTATGAAGCTGATACTGGAACAAAGGCTGGCCCACAGCGGTCATCCAGTACTCCTCTGGATGATGGATAACATTTATATCCGTACTGATCCTGCTGGCAATGTAAAAGCAGACAAAGAAAAATCCACAGAAAAAATCGACGGTGCAGTTGCCACGATTATAGGACTTGACCGTGCGATCCGCTGTGGAAACAATACCGGTGCTTCTGTCTATGATGACAGAGGGATCTTATTCCTATAACCCCTGCATACTTTACCTTATAATACGCATACTATTAAGTGGAAATCCCCTTAATGTGTTGCTGTTTCCCTTATTTTGTTGTAATATTTAAGGGAAAAATCGGAGGTGAAGGAAATGAGAACTTTTAATTACTCTGAAATCAAGAAGCAAAAGTGGGATTCAGATGTTCTTAGCTTAATTGCAGCAATTTATAAAGAGGCCGGTAAACAGGAAATGTACCTGAAACAACGTCCTGAAGAATTAGAAAAACTGGTTGAGATTGCTAAAATACAAAGCACCGAGGCATCAAACGCAATTGAGGGAATTGTTACAACAAGCACTCGTATCAAGCAGATTGTAGAAGAAAAAACAACACCAAAGAACTGTGATGAGCAGGAAATTGCAGGGTATCGCGATGTTCTTAATATTATTCACTAAAGCTTTGATGCAATTCCTATCACACAGAATTATATTTTACAGCTTCACAAAATATTGTATAGCCACATGAATAATCCTATGGCCGGAAGAACTAAAAGTGTACAAAACTATATTAGTGCCACCTATCCAGATGGCCATGTAGAAACTCTGTTCACTCCACTTGCTCCATACGATACTCCACAAGCTTTAGATAGAATATGTGAGGAATATAATCGTGTCATTGGAAATATGGAAGTTGAACCCCTGATTGCAATTCCAATCTTCATTCATGACTTTCTTTGCATCCATCCGTTCAATGATGGAAATGGACGAATGAGCCGTTTGCTTACAACACTTCTGTTATACAGAAATGGCTTTTATGTTGGCAAGTATATTTCATTGGAAGCTAAGATTGCCAAGAACAAGGATCTGTATTACGACGCACTTGGTCAGGCACAGATTGGCTGGCATGAAGGGACAGAGGCCCCAGTGCCATTTATCAAGTATTTGCTTGGTACTGTTCTTGCTGCATACAAAGATTTCGAAGAACGTTTTGAACTTGTTGAAACAAAGTTGCCAGCTCTCGAAACAGTCAGACGAGCAACCTTACACAAAATAGGTCGCTTCACAAAGCAGAATATTCGTGAGCTTTGCCCTTCGCTTAGCGTCAGCTCTATAGAGGGCTCACTAAGAAAATTAGTCGCATCTGGTGAACTAAAACGTGAAGGCTCAGGAAAGAACACTTGCTATTTTAGAATAAAATAATACCATTAAGTATTTTATATTTCCCTTAAACATTTCCATTTTTTAAGGGAAAGTCACCGTGATTAAGGTTAAGCATCTGCAAATGCAGGTGCTTTTCTTTGCTCAAATTTAGGAAGGAGTGTGATTATTATGAGCATTTTAAGCGGACTATTCCGGTCAAGAGACAAGCCCACCAACAGCACTAACGGCAGCACTTACCGTTTCCTGTTTGGTGGCAGTAATTCCGGTAAAGCGGTGAATGAGCGAAGTGCCATGCAGATGACTGCCGTCTACCCTTGCGTCAGAATTCTTTCCGAGTCTATTGCTGGCCTGCCGGTTCATGTTTATCAATACACCGACTCCGTCAGCAAGGAAAAGGCTATCAAGCATCCGCTGTATCACCTGATACACGATGAACCAAATCCGGAAATGACATCCTTTGTCTTCCGGGAGACCCTGATGACGCACCTGCTTCTTTACGGAAATGCCTATGCGCAGATTATTCGAAATGGCAAGGGCGAAGTCATCGCACTCTATCCATTGATGGCCAACCGAATGAGCGTAGACCGTGACGATAAAGGCCATGGGACGAGGAAACAGTATTGATGTCAGGTTGCCCCCCCCCGATAGTTCTCGGGAACAAATCGACTAACCGCTTTCGTCCCGGTTATTATCATTAGTTCTCGGAAACAAATAGCAGTTTTTTAATTCTTTCAAAAAACATCTGCTATTAGTCTTTTTTAGGATACTTCCATATTGTAATTAATTCATCTGATAGCATTTCTGCTCTGGCTAAAATTTCATCTTCGCCCCATTTGCTTACAGTTGTCAAATAACTGCTAATTTTTATTGGTGTGTGTCTATATCCTATGGCATTTCCTGCCTTGTCAGTACAATCAACTTTATCCGAGAACCTCTTATTCTGATACTCAGAATTATACCCAGTTAATGTAAGATTGCCAATTGTATGGACATAGGTTTCATGAATTCGATTCGCATCTGCTCCAAGGTCAGATTTCCAATCATCAGACAGTGTTTGCGGCATAATATGTTCAATTGTATACTCCGAAGTAGGAACATACTCTTTTCTTCTATTATTCTCAAGTTTATCCAGAATTGTTTTAGTCCTGGAAGAACTTAATGAATAAATTTTTAGGGTTTTGAGCGTGTCCTTAATTTCAGTATCACTTGGCATTCTCTGTGCCCAAGTCAACGAAAAGAGATTTGCTTTAAATGATTTTAACTGATTGGTAGCATTAAGGCTCTTCAGCATAGAAATACAGACTGGTCCAGCAGTATTAGTTGGCAATGCACATATAGCTCTACGCATCCAATACGATTCCATAATTGTAAGAATTTCAACAACATCGTCATCAACGATGAGGCCATCATTTCTGTCCGAGAGAAGTTTTAAGATTGCTGGAGTAATCTTAAACTGTCCTGTCTTCCGGACCTTAAATAAGGCTCTTTGTATACGTGTGCCTTTATCAGAAGCGGTATTCCATTCTGTATAGTACTTAGAATACTGATGGATTTGTTTTACAATTCCTTCTGTTCCAGCAGCTTTGTTCTCATAGTAGTAATTTTTGAATACATCATAATAATCTCCAACTAACTGCCGCTGCAAAACAGACGTCATATAATAATTGAAGAAACTTTCAAATTGAGAAGACTCACCAGATTCCATTCCGAGAGCTTTCTCCATAGGATGCCAATATTCCAGATACAGTTTTGTCTGCTTTGACGGCTCGACTGTCATCAGGAGAAAATTGCGAATTTTGTCAGCAGTAGAAAGCGGCAATCCTGTACTATTCACCGTCTCAAATACTAACTGTGCATTATCTTCGGGAACAAGACAGATGTCGACTAATCTCAGCTTTTTTATTCCATCATACACCAATTGAGGTTCAACATTACTGTCACAAAGAGCCTTGTAGATGATTCCATAATTCTCGAAAATCTTGCTCCTTTTAATATCATCCGGCTTAGTTCGATTTTCAAGAAGTTTCATCCATGCATAGAAGTCTTCTTCATTTAACCTTACTTTGTAATATGTATCCCCAGTCTCGTCCTCATTTGTCAGATATCTGCGAGACAATTTTTCTAATGATGTGGTTGCTTTATTATAATCAGCATCATCAACTATTTTCGCTCTTGTGTAGTCCCCAAGAGCAAGTAACACAATTGAGATTGTAGTAAGACGCTGCTGTCCGTCAATCACCAAATATTCCTTTACTGCGGAAGCATGCATCGCGTCCTGCTTTGCAAGATAGATGACAGAGCCAATAAAATGACAAGGCCTTTCATTATCTTTTGCCACCTTTAGAATGTCATCTATCAATTTTAAGCAATTATCCTTCTTCCAGCTATATTTTCGCTGATAAATAGGAACATAGTATTGAGCCTCTGCCCCTAAAAACTTTGTCAATTCTGTATCTATCGCTTTCATAGTGTGCTCCTTTATTGCCCATTCCATCACATCATGCTCTTAAGGATTACAGATGCAATGTTTTTTCCCTCACGCCAGTCACTTCCAGTCTTAGCAATCGTGGTTTTATATCGTCCATCGCCGTAATAGGTGAGTCGATAATGCTTACCTTCCTCAGTAATCTCAAAGCCCAATTCTAAAAGCTGCTGACGCATTGAAGCCGATAAGGTTTTGTAATCCTTAAACAAAATCTTCACGGTGCGTTCTCTTTCGTCTCGAATATTCTGATAATCGTTAGCATTAAGCACATCAGTCAGAGCATCCCATCTTCTTGTCTTCTCACCAAGATTTTTGAGTTTCTCAGCAATAGCGTCCAGAATCATCTCTCTGATTTCGCCTTGATAAAATTCTTCCTCTTCGCCCAAATACAGTATCGGCATATTATCTGCACTACTCATTTTAGAACGCAACCCTTGGTTCTCGTAAGTAAGGATTTCATTTGCATGGGTCAATTCTTCAACCTGTTTTTTCA
>URPG01000203.1 GCA_900549675.1 uncultured Oscillospiraceae bacterium
AAGAAGAGAAAAAAGAGCTCAGCACTTCGACCATGTACAATGCAATTAAAGATTTACCCGGTACATATTCTTTTCCGCCTCCCACTATGTTGGAAGTGGGAAAACGGTTAAATCCTGCAATAGAGAGTGAGGAACTCCAGACCAACGGTCGTATTCTTGTCGAAACTTTAAAAAGCTTCGGCGTACAGACAAAAATTTTGGATATTTGCAGGGGACCGTCAGTCACACGATATGAACTTCAGCCCGCAGCCGGAGTGAAAATCAGCAAAATTACAAATTTATCAGATGATTTAGCCATGAATTTGGCCGCCGTAGGTGTTCGGATTGAGGCACCCATTCCCGGTAAAGCTGCTGTGGGAATAGAAGTGCCGAACAAAACAAAATCGATTGTAAGAATGCGAGAACTGATTGAATCCAATAGCTTTATTTCAGCGAAAAGTAAGCTATCCGTTGCGTTGGGCCGTGATATTGCAGGGCAGGTACAGGTGGCAGATTTAGCGAAAATGCCTCACGTGCTGATTGCGGGTACAACGGGTTCCGGTAAATCGGTTTGTATTAACTCTTTAATTGTGAGCTTACTTTATAAAGCAAGTCCCGATGAAGTTCGTTTCCTGATGATTGACCCTAAAGTAGTTGAGTTAGGGATTTATAACGGGATTCCTCACTTGTTGGTGCCGGTCGTGACCGACCCGAGAAAGGCGGCGGGTGCATTGGGTTGGGCGGTTACAGAAATGTTGAACCGCTATAAAATGTTTGCGGAATGTAATGTTCGGGATTTACATGGCTATAATGCCTTGGCAAAATCCCAAAATTATGAAGATGAAAACGGTCAGCCTATGCTTAAAATGCCGCAGATTGTCATCATAATTGATGAGTTGTCTGACCTTATGATGGCGGCCCCCAATGAAGTGGAGGATGCAATTTGCCGTTTGGCACAGATGGCACGTGCTGCCGGAATGCATTTGGTTGTTGCTACGCAAAGGCCGTCTGTTGATGTTGTAACGGGCCTGATTAAAGCGAATATTCCCAGTCGTATTGCATTTGCGGTTTCATCCTCCATTGATTCTCGAACAATTTTAGATACGGGTGGAGCCGAGAAATTGTTGGGGCAAGGCGATATGCTTTTTGCTCCTGTGGGTGCGACAAAACCGCATCGAATCCAAGGCTGTTTTGTCAGCGACAGTGAAATAGAATCTATTGTGGAATTTGTAAAAAATTCCCGTGAGATGGATTATGACGAAAAAGTTATTGAGGAAATTGAGAAAAATGCTGTGGCTGAACCCAAAAAAGGCGATATGGGCAGTTCAGATGAAAGTGAACAAGATCCCATGCTCAGTGAGGCGATTAAATGTGTGGTAGAAGCAGGACAAGCCTCCACATCACAATTGCAAAGAAGGCTTCGTTTGGGATATGCCCGGGCGGGACGCCTCATTGATGAAATGGAGCAAATGGGAATTGTTGGCCCGCATGAAGGATCAAAACCTCGTCAGGTGATGATGACGTATGCACAATGGCTGGAATCGAATATGCAAAAATCAGATGAAGAAACAGCAAAACCTACTGAGAGTCAAAACGAGGAAAACCGTGAGTAAGCCTCAAAAATCGAAACTTACAGTATTGGGTTTGATTTCGGCAATGTTTGTGATGGCTTTTTCCTGTACTTCTATGGGACAGCTGTGGTGGAAACAAGCATTTGCGTTTTTTGATTTGCAGACGAAACCTATTGCAGAAGAACAGTATCCATTGAATATCTATACGCTGTCTGTAGGAAAAGCAGATGCCATAGTCATTTCCTGTGAAGGCGAATATGCACTCATTGATGCCGGCACAGTCGATAAAGCGGAAGATGTTGAGGTTGCTTTGAAGCAAATTCAGGCGGATAAGCTGAAGGTAGCGTTCGCTTCTCATCCCGACCATGACCATATTGGCGGTTTACCTCATGTCTTGCAAAATTTACCGGCAGAATGTTTCGTACAGCCTGATTTTCCCGAAGAATTAACAAAAAATAATGAAGAACAGAAAAAACTTGAAGATATTTTGCAGAAAGAAAATATAACCATCACCAAGGCGAAAAGGGGAGATATCTTTCAAGTTGGTTCTGCAAAAATTGAAGTTATAGGACCTGTTGAAGAATATGTTAGTACCAATAATTATTCTCTCGTGTTAAAATTAACATACAAAGACTTCTCTATGCTTTTTTGCGGTGATATTGAGGAAAAGGCTGAAATTGACTTATTAAAAGCTAATGCTGATTTAACGGCGGACGTGATTAAAATCGCCCATCATGGGAGTAAAACGTCTTCCAGCAAAGCTTTTTTGCAGGCAGTAGAGGCAAAATACGCAATAATTTCAACGGGCGCCGATAGGAATCATTTGCCGCGTACAGAGGTCCTACAGAGAATCGAAGAGCAGGGGCTTATGATTTATCGCACGGATTTAGAGGGCACTATAAACGTTTCATATGCAGAAAATAAAATTACGATAACAACGGAAAAGGTGAAGTAAATGAGAAGATTAATTATTGATCGTTTTGAGGGCAAATATGCAATTTGTGAAGATGAAGAACGTAAGACGTTTGCGATTGAAATAGCTGAATTGCCTGAAAATACAAAAGTTGGGAGTCTGCTTGAAATAAACGATGATGGGGAAATCACTGTCAATGAAGCTGAGGCAGATAAAATTCGAGAAAGAATTCTTTCCAAACAGAGGAAACTGTTTCATAAATAATTTCTAAGACTGATAAAAAATAAAGCAAGAGAAATACCTAGAGAGTTAAACTTTTGGTATTTCTCTTGCTTTATTTTACAAATCTGTTTTATGAATGTGAGGTGTGATTTTCTATATCTGTTTCAGAAACGGCAGGAATCGGTAAGGACGATTCTTTAGGAGTAGAATTTGTGTTAGCAGAGTCATTTTCCTCTATTGCAGCCGGTGGGGTGGAAGGAACAGGAATGTCTAGTGCGAAACTAATTCTGACCAGAAAAATATCCTCATCAATGTGAAGTTTAAATTGTCCTCCGCAAGCCTCTGTGAAACTTTTAGCAATGGATAAGCCTAACCCGCTGCCTTCAGTGGTGCGGTTTTGGTCACCACGAATAAAACGTCCGGTGAGGTATTCTGCTGCAGAAGAATCCAATTCGGTACGGGCAACATTGCGAATTGTAAATTCAGCACATTGGTTCACTTTTTTTAAGGTTATATAAGCTCGTGAACCTTCTAATGCATATTGTGCACAATTGCGAATTAAATTTTGGAATACTCGGTACATTTTTTGACCATCTGCTTGAATCATCAATGATTCTTCGGATAAATCCACTCGCCAAGTTAATGGTGCTTTATACATACTTTCTTCCATTTCAGCCAAAGTTTGCTGTACTAGCTTAGTGAGGTCAAGTGTGTCGATAGATAGGGCCAAATTGCCTGTGGCTGCTTTTGATACCTCGAAAACATCTTGTACGATATGACTTAAACGGTTGGCTTTATTGGAGAGAGTTTGCACATAATCTTGTACATGCTTTGGCAAATTTTCCTCTTTTTTCAAAAGTTCAATATAAGTGATGATAGAAGTCAGCGGCGTTTTTATATCATGGGAAACATTGGTGATTAACTCTACCTTGGTTCTATCCGCTTTAATGCCTTCGTCAACGGCTTTTTCAATCCCGGTGCGGATCATATTCATTTGCATGGCCATGTCGTAAAATTGTGAGTTTGGAGGAATATGATTGACAGCATTCAAATTACCAGCATACATTTTTTCAATTTGTATCATGATTTGGCTTAAGTCTTCCAAATCTTTTTTGTGAGAGAGATAATACCAAGCAATTGAGCCTACAGTTCCTGATGCGGAAAAAATAACAATGGCAGACATGATAAGCGAAGAATTGTGAGGGCCAATGATTTGGCTCGTCTCAAGATAGTGAACAAAAGAAATTGCAACAGTAGAAACCAGTAAAATTCCCACAATAACAGCTATGGTTGAAATCATACGTTTAATTGCAGTATATTCATATAGACTGTCTTTTTTTGCCTTATTAAGACTGTGCAAAATCGCAGCAGCTAAATTTTTTCTGAAAATGGTTTTATTATAGCCGATATCCAGACAAAAAAGATAAATAGAGAAAATAATTGAAAACAATAAAAACCAAAAGTTGTTGGTATAAGATATAGCATAAATTGAAAGTGGGATGATGGTTATTTTTAGTTCAATCCATATATGTGACAAAAATCTGGCTAAGGCAAGTTCAAACTGTTTACGTTCTTTTCTAAATAAAATAGTAAGCACTAAATTCAGTATAATTAACAGTAAAACACTGACAGAACGAATTAAAAGCTCGCGTGGGATTTTTTGAAAAGCAGGAAAGA
>URPG01000204.1 GCA_900549675.1 uncultured Oscillospiraceae bacterium
TTTTATTTATATTGATCAGTTAAATTGATAGCTCGTCATAGAAAGAGAGCCCAGCACACAGGAATCATTGAACACCGATAAAGAATCTTTTTCATCAACCGCACCCAATACCAATAATAACGGAGCAAAATGATCCATGGTGGAAAAGGCCAAATGTGCAGATTTTCCTGCCTGTTGATACTGAACCACAGAAGAATCTGCTCTCTGTAATATTTTCTCCTTGATATAGGCATCAAATTCTTCTGCCCAATCATAGCCGTTTTTCATGTCCCAATTGACTCTGCCAAGATTATGCACCACGTTGCCGCTGCCCAAAATCAAGACGCCCTCGTCCCGCAGAAATTTCAGCTTTTTCCCTACCTCATAATGCTCCTGAGGACTTGCATAGGCATTGATACTCATCTGGAAAGTGGGGATATCCGCTTGTGGATATAGATGATGCAGGACCGCCCATGTTCCATGGTCCAGTCCCCATGTGTCGTCAATTTCTGCCGTATCTCCCATTTGCTTTTGAACTTTCTCTGCTATATTCATCGCCCCCGGCGCAGGATATATCATCTCATATAATTCACGTGGGAACCCGTACATATCATAAATCATTTTAGGCTTTTCATTCCCCATGATTTTCATTCCTTTGGTGAACCAATGCGCTGAAAGTGATAAAATCGCTTTAGGCTTTGGCAGGCTTTGCCCTATCCTTTTCCATTCTCGAGAATATATATTATTCTCGATTGCATTCATAGGTGAACCATGTCCGATAAAAAGAGCCGGCATTCTTGGCATAAAAGAACCTTCTTCCTGATTGAGTAATTAAATTAAATTTATCGGTTTTCTGTATCTCTACTATAACAAAGAGCGAAAAAGAAGTAAAGCCTACATCGTCTGAAATGCTGTTCTTTACCATTATAATTCTTCTCAATTTTTATAGATATAGATTTTACCTATAGATACTCATAATTTTTTTGTTCTTGTCACGATTTTATTTCTATGGTATGCTTAATCCAACAAATACTACTAACATTATATGATTATCAAGGAGAAATAGCTATGGCTAAATTATTTAAAAATACAACACAAAGAACACTTCCTCCTTTTCGCTATGACATTGTCGGCAGTTTTCTTCGCCCTCAGACTTTAAAAGACGCCAGAGAAAAATTTGAAGCAGGTAAAATTACCAGAGAAGAACTTACTAAAGTAGAAGATGAAGAAATCACCAAATTGGTTGCCAAACAAAAAGAGGTCGGCTTGAAAGCCGTCACTGATGGTGAATTTCGCCGCAGCTACTGGCATTTAGACTTTTTTTGGGGGTTTGACGGTGTTGACCATGTCCTCATGGATCAAGGCTATCTGTTTCATGGGGAAGAAACACGTGCCGATTCTGCCCGGCTTTCCGGTAAAATTCGTTTTAACAACCACCCCTTTATCGCACATTATCGTTTCTTAAAAGAAATTGCCGGCAATGATGTTGTGGCAAAACAACCGATTCCTGCTCCTGCACAATTTTATGCTGAATTGGTTCGCGGTATCAATGAAGATGCTGTCAATACTTATTACCCCAACCGTGAAGAGCTTTATCAGGATATTGCAAAAGCTTATCACGAGGCTATCTTGGCTTTTTATGAAGCCGGCTGCCGCAATATACAGTTGGACGACTGCACCTGGGGTATGCTCTGTGACGAAGGCTTCTGGAAAAACATGGCTGGCAGCGGTTATGATGTGCAAGAGCTGCAAAACCTTTACCTGCGTTTAAACAATGATGCCATTGCCAATCTTCCCGAAGATTTAGTGGTAACCACTCATGTCTGCCGCGGTAACTATCACTCCACTTGGGCAACTTCAGGTGGTTATGACCCCGTCGCCAAAACATTATTCGGCGGTGAAAATGTTTCTGCCTATTTTCTGGAATATGACACCGACCGTGCCGGTGATTTCGCTCCCTTAAAAGAGGTTTCCGGTGATAAACTCGTTGTTTTGGGACTTGTTTCTTCCAAAACAGGCGAATTAGAAAGCAAAGCAGAAATTATCGCCCGTATCAAAGAGGCCACCCAGTATGTACCGGCTGACCGCCTCTGCCTAAGCCCGCAGTGCGGATTCGCTTCTACTGAAGAAGGCAACATCCTTACGGAAGAACAACAGTGGAATAAGCTTGCTTTTGTCAAAGAAATTGCAGAAGAAGTTTGGGGCTAATCCTTTCGATTATATCAACAACCTTTTATAACAAAGAGAACCTCTATTTTTAGGAATAGGGGTTCTCTTTGTTATTCTTGCCAAAATAAAGCTTAAATAAAAAAATCTTTACAAATCTGTTTATATCGTATATACTGTATATACTGTATATACAAGGAGGTTGAATCTTGAGAATTATCATTTCCAATCGGTCCGGTATTCCCATTTACGAGCAAATTAAAACTCAAATTAAAGAAGCAATCTTTTCCGGTGAATTAAAAGAGGATGAGCTTTTACCCTCCATACGCCAATTGGCAAAAGATTTAAAAATCAGTGTTATTACCACGACACGAGCGTACAGCGATTTGGAAGAAGAAGGCTTTATCGTTAATATGCAAGGCAAAGGATGTTTTGTTTTGCCCCGCAATCAAGAGATGATTCGGGAAAACAACCTCCTGAAAATTGAAAAAAATTTATCTGAAGCCATTCAATACGCTAAAATTTCTAAAATCCCTAAAAAAGAACTTGAAAAAATCTTAAATTTACTTTGTCAGGAGGAAGATTATGACTAATTTAATTGAAATTGAAAACCTCTGCAAAAAATATGACGGCTTCTCTCTACAGAATATCAGTCTTGCGATAAAAAAAGGGTTTATCACCGGTTTTATTGGTCCAAATGGTGCCGGAAAAACCACGACCATTAAAGCGATTTTAAATTTAATTCACCCGGATTCGGGTCGCATTCAAATTTTCGGGAAGACGCAAGCGGGCAATGACGCCATGAGCGAGATGGGCATTGTCATGGATAACCCATATTATTTGGAAGACTGGACGATGAAAGATGTAGAATCAGCTGTTTCGCTTTTTTATAAAAAATGGGAAACCCAAACCTACAACCAGCTTCTAGAGCGTTTTAACATTGCAAAAACTAAAAAAGTTAAAGAACTTTCCCGCGGTATGAAAGTAAAACTTCAATTGGCGGTCGCTCTTTCTCATAATGCCCGAGTGCTGCTTTTGGATGAACCGACCAGCGGACTGGACCCCGTTGCTCGAGATGAGATTTGTGATCTTTTGCAGGATTTTATCAGTGATGAACAGCGTGCTGTTCTTTTTTCCACTCATATTACTTCTGACTTAGAAAAAATTGCAGACTTTATCACTTTTATCCAAAATGGAGAAATTGTTTATTCCGGGACCAAAGATGGTGTTCTGGAGAAATACGCCCGTATCACCGGCGGTCCGGGCGAGCTGCGTCAAGGCCAAAAAGATCTGATTATCGGCTACCGTGAACATGGCCTTTCCTTTGAAGGAATGATTCAATCGAGTGATTGCGGCCATTTTTCCTCTAACTTTGTCATTGAACCCATTTCTCTGGATGAAATTATTATCTGTATGAATAAAGGAGGAAACCAACATGTCTAAGATATTGAATTTTGCAGAATTAGATTTATTGACGGTTAAACCAACCTTTACCCTTAAAACTTGTTTTATCTACTTAGCCGTCATGTTTTTTATGACTTTTTCGACTAAAAATGCAGGGTCCGCTATTGGCTTTTTGCTAATGATGGGGTTTCTTCAAACGCTATCTGTTTTTGGGCAAAGCGAAAAATTTAATTTAGATGCCTTTTACTCTACTCTTTCTATTTCACGGACCGTTGTTGTACTTGGACGTTATATGTTCTCTCTTTTATTCTCATTTTTTTCTGCTTTAATCGGAGTTTTAATTTCGCTTATTCTCTTGTCCTTCTCCTTTTTAACCGGTAATGTAACTTCCATTTTAATTACATCCGGTATTATCTTTGCTTTATCATTAATTTTACAAATTCTACTCTTGCCTATTTATTTCAAAATTGGATATACCAAAGCACGCCTTTTTATGTTTATTCCTTTTCTTATCATGTTTGGTTTTTTCAGTTTAATTCAATATTTTGATACCTTCTTTAATTTTTCTACTACAGTTCCTGCTCTTTTCGTTTGGCTATCAAACCATATATTCTTCTCCGTTTTGTTGGCAATACTGATTATCGCTTTCCTTACTTTTATTTCTATCCAGCTTTCCGTTCGATTCTATAAGAAAAGAGAATTTTAAATTTGTCTTGCCTATTATTGTAAAACAGATAAAAACGTCCCGACTTTTT
>URPG01000205.1 GCA_900549675.1 uncultured Oscillospiraceae bacterium
GTCAAAATGTTTATGCGGATTGACAAAACATAATAAAGGAACCTGCCAGTTAGGTGACAGTGCTTTTACCGCCTCAAAATTTTCGAAAAAGAGTTATATGGTTATGCAGGATGTCAATCATCAACTGTTTTGCGAAAGTGTCGAAGAAGAATTGCTGCTTGGTATGACAGAAGAAAATGAGTCAGTGTTGGAACAGGTGATGTCCGTCCTGGAACTCACCCCGCTGCGGGAAAGACATCCTCTATCACTTTCAGGAGGGCAAAAGCAGCGTGTGGCCATCGCCTCTGCTGTTTTGGCACAGAAGCAATTTTTAGTGTTCGATGAACCGACCAGCGGACTTGACTTTTATCATATGGAGCGCACAGCCGAGCTAATAAAAAGTTTGGGAGAACAGCACACTGTGCTGATTATCACGCATGATCCTGAATTGATTGTGCGCTGCTGTAATTACGTGGTACATATGGAAAGAGGGAGTGTAAAAGAACAAGGTCCTCTCATGGGCAGCGGCGGAGAATATCTGCACCATTTTTTTAGAAAAGAAGAAAGGATTAATAATAATGAAAAAAAATAATGCTGAAAAGAGAAGCACTTTTTCTTATCTTTTTGAGTGGTCAGCACCTTATCATGCGAAATACGGGTTGTCTATTGTAACGGCTATATTGGGGGTTGTTTGTTCGATTATTCCTTATTATTGTATCAGCCGTATTATCACTCTCATGATTGCAAGAGAGGATGGCTTGACAAATTACATAATTTGGATAGGAATAGCCGCTCTTTCCTGGATTGGAAATTTATTGTTTCATGCAATTTCCACCACAATTTCTCATGGTGCAACTTTTAATGTAATTGCAGATATCCGAAGATGGATGTGTGCAAAGCTTGCGAAAATATCAATGGGAAAGGTGCTTGCCAAACCCAGCGGAGAAACGAAAAATTTAATTGTGGAACGTGTGGACAGCATAGAGCCGACCTTGGCTCATCTTGTGCCTGAAATGACCAGTAAATTGCTGGTACCCATCATGATCTTGTTATATGTATTTGTGCTTGACTGGCGGGTAGCACTTTGGTCGCTTATCACACTTCCTCTGGGACTTTTGGCAATGATGGGAATGATGAACGGATATGAGAAGAAGTTTGCCCGTTATGTCCGTTCCAATAAGAATTTGAACTCTGTCGCCGTGGAATATATTAATGGGATTGAAGTGATCAAAACCTTTAGTCAAACCACAAAGACTTATCAAAAATTTACAGACGCTGCCAGAGAATCTGCCCATGCGGCAATTGATTGGATGAAAGAAAATCAACTGTACTTTTCATTTGCCATGGTGGTAATTCCTTCGGTAATGGTAAGTGTTTTGCCTGCTTCTGTTTTCTTTTATCTGCAAGGCACGTTGTCTTTAAATGAAATCATTATGATTGTGGTGCTTTGCCTTGGGATGATGCAGCCGTTGATTAGTGCAATGAGCTTTACGGATGATTTAGCCAAAATTGGTACAATCGTCGGCGAAATCAATACGATTATGTGTGAGGAGGAACTGAAACGTCCAAAACAAAAAGCAGTCATCAAAAGCTTTGATATTCAGGGTGAAAATGTTCGGTTTGGATATCAAGATGCAGAAGTGCTTCATGGTGTGAATTTTGCCTTTAAAGAAGGCACAGTGAATGCCCTTGTAGGACCTTCTGGCAGCGGAAAATCCACAATTGCACGTTTGATTGCCTCTATGTGGGATGTAACAGGCGGTAAAATATCCATTGGCGGAGTAGAAGTGAAAAACATCCCGCTGCATCAGATGAATGAGATGATAGCGTATGTTTCTCAAGATAATTTCTTGTTTAATGAAACCATACGGGAAAATCTGCGGAAGGGGCGTTTGACGGCCACAGACGAAGAAATAGAGCGCTGTGCAAAAGAATCCCGCTGCCATGATTTCATCATGCAGTTGGAGAATGGCTACGATACCATTGTCGGCAGTGCGGGCGGTCATCTTTCCGGTGGAGAACGCCAAAGATTGGCCATTGCAAGAGCCATGCTGAAAGACGCACCTATTGTAGTTTTAGATGAGGCTACTGCCTATACAGACCCCGAAAATGAGGCAATTGTGCAAAGTGCAGTGGCAAAATTAGTATCCGGAAAGACCCTTATTGTGGTGGCACACCGCCTTTCTACAATTACGGATTCGGACCAAATTGTGGTGGTAAACGCAGGGAATATCGAGAGCACCGGTACACATGAAGAATTGCTGGTTCAATGTCCACTTTATCGTAAGCTTTGGGAATCTCATATCGGTGCAAAAGATGTAGCGGAGGTGCAAGAGTAGTGTTTGGATATATAAAAAAGTTTTTGGATTTTGCCCAAGAACAGCGTAAAAAAATGGTGGTAGCTTTAATATTTGGATTTTTTCAAAGTATGTTTGGGGCTTTCAGTTTGCTGTCCGCATCTTATGTATTAGGGAAAATTTTAAATGGATCTGTCAATTATCAAACTGCTTGGACAGCCATGGGAATTATGCTTGCCGGAATGGTTGGTTCATATATTTGCAATTATTTTTCCACTCAATTTCAAACCGAGGCAGGATATATAACAGGGGCACAGGCAAGAATTAGAATTGCAGAAAAGCTCAGATATGCGCCCATGGGATACTTTAACCAGAAAAATTTAGGGCAGATTACCAATATAGCGACCAATACAGCCGAAAGCCTGCAAGAAACTTTAACGCGCTGTATGCTTTTATCCGTCCAGGGTTTACTGACAACTGCTGTCATTAATATTATGATGTTTTTCTTTGATTGGCGCATAGGACTGGTTACCCTAATTGGATTTTTACTCTTTTTAGTTGTCAACCATCAACTGCATAAAGCGGGAGAAAAAATTTCAGATCGAAAAGTAAAATCTGTCGAAAATGCTGTGGAGGCTATCTTAGAATATGTTCAAGGGATTTCCGTGATAAAATCCTACAATTTAACCGGTAAAGCCAATAAAAAAGTTTCTGAGGCAATTGACGAAGAAAATCAAGTGAGCTATAGCATGGAAAAAGTGTATATTCCGCTTATGTCACTGCAAGGATTTGTCACAAAAGCGGCCTCTCTTGCCATTGTTGTTTGTGCGATTGTATTCTATATCAACGGAACCATGGAACTGCAAAATGCTCTTATGGTTTGCATTGCCTCATTTATGGTGTATAATGAGCTGGCTGTCGGCGGAAATATGTCTGCTCTTCTGCGCACTGCTGCTTTGTCAATTGATAACATCAATTCCGCCTTGAATATGCCCAAAATGGACGAAGGCGGTGAAGTGATAGAACCAAAGAATACAGAGATAGCCGTAAATAAGGTCAGTTTTTCCTATGATAAACGTAAAATTATTGATGAAGTAAGTTTAGAGATACCGGTTGGCTCAACGCTTGCCATTGTAGGAGGTTCAGGCAGCGGTAAAACAACCCTGTGCAATCTTATTATCCGTTTTTGGGATGTGGATAGCGGCAGTGTCACTTTAGGGGGACATGATGTTCGGCAGTATACGCTGGATAGTCTTCTTAGAAATTACAGTATGGTCTTTCAAAATGTCTATTTATTCAATGATACTGTAGCTGCAAATATTCGTTTTGGGAATCCGGACGCAACTTTTGAACAAGTTCGAGAGGCAGCACGCCGCGCTTGCTGTGACGATTTTATTATGGCTTTGCCCAATGGGTATGACACCGTAATAGGGGAGGGTGGCGCCAGTATTTCAGGCGGAGAAAAGCAAAGGATTTCCATCGCCAGAGCTATCATCAAAGACAGCCCCATCATTATTTTAGATGAGGCGACGGCCAATGTAGATCCTGAGAATGAATGGATGCTGCAGCAGGCAATAGAAGAACTGACAAAATCAAAAACTGTTATCATGATTGCACATCGTTTGAAAACTGTGCGTCACGCCGACTGCATTGTTGTACTTGAAAATGGGAGAATCGTTCAGCAAGGCAATCACGCTGAACTGATGAAACAAGGCGGAAGGTATGCTGATTTTATCGGTATGCGTGAGAAATCGATTGGCTGGAAACTCGGCCGGCAAAATTAGAGAAAGAGTAAATACTTGTGACTTTGTCTTGCAACAACGAAAAAGACATCCGTTATGCTCAATAAAATAAAAAAACACCATATACCTTATCATTAGGTTTATGGCGTTTTTTTGTTGTTAAAATTTATTGTTCATTAAAAAGCAAAAATATTTAAAAATACGGTAAAAAATACGGTAAATTAAAAATATACAATAATT
>URPG01000206.1 GCA_900549675.1 uncultured Oscillospiraceae bacterium
ATTTAGTTCCCGTCCATGCTGTGATTCCAGCAAAATCATTTTTTCATCAATAGGAAGATTTCGATAGTATTTGGGATACTTCATGCGGGCAAGGTAATACGTTCTGAAGCTTTTCCATCCCTTTTTTTTAAATTTTTTATAAAAATCACCTATCTTTTTAAATGGTGAGGCCATTTTTTCATCTCTCCTATTTTCTCTTATCGATTACTTCTTATCCATAAACGCTTCATACTTATTCAATACCTCATTGGTATCACCCTGCTCTTTTATCTCGCCATCATGCATCCAAAGTACCTCGTCACACAGTTCACGGAGAACCGGAATACTGTGCGAAACAATAATGACGGTTCGGGTTTCATCAGAGATCAATTCTTTCATCTTATTGTAGCTTTTCCTCTTGAATGCGGCATCGCCTACACTTAAAACCTCATCAATGAGTATGATATCTGTTTCCATAACGGCAGTAATCGCAAAGGCTAATTTTGAATACATTCCCGAAGAGTAAGTCTTAACCGGTTTATGAATAAAATCACCGATGTCGGCAAACTCGATAATCTCTTTTTTCTTAGCATCAATCTCTTTTTCAGAGAAACCCAATAACAGACCCGATAAATAAATATTCTCAAGCCCGCTAAGCTTTCGGTTAAAGCCAACACCAATCGAAAGCAGAGAAACCGTTTTACCGTGCAAATCAATACTGCCCTCATCAGGAGAAAAAATTCCTGCAATGGCTTTGAGCAGTGTGGATTTACCGCTTCCATTTTTACCGGTAATTCCAAAAATTTTTCCTTCCGGTACTTCAAAAGAAACATTTTTTACAGCTTCAAACACATTAATTTTCTTCTTAAATATTCTTGTCCAAGACGCACGGATAGAGGTTTTTTTCAAGCCTCTATAGCGTATATACAAGTTTTTAACGGTAATTGCGTTCTTTCTTTCCATTTATATCACCTTAGCATAGCTGTTCTCATTTTTATGAATTAAACGAATTCCCAGCAAACACAGCAAAAAGCCAATTAAAAGCCATACCAAAAGACCTTTAAAACTAGGGTCTTGGTTATAAATCATTACTTTGCGGAATTCATTCATCACAAAAGCAAATGGATTTGCCCGCAATAAGAAAAACCGTATGGTTTCTTCTTTAATTCTAATATTGATATTGTAAAACACCCCTGATAGATAGAAAAGGAACCGCAGCAGAATGGTAATGGCATTGGATAAATCCTGCACGAACACACCAAAATGCATGAGAATCATTCCGGCACCAAAAGCAACTACAATTAATACCAATAAAATAGGAAAGAAATACAACATTCTAAAACTAAACGGAACCCGTTGTATGAACATCGCAATAATCAACAAGCTTAAAGAAATAAAGAATTTAAAGAGGTAAACCAATGATTTGGAAAACAAGAGAATATATTTAGGAATATATGCCTTGGTGACCAAATCCCGTTTATAGACAATTAAATTTACGCTTACCGTTAACATTCGGCTGACAAAGTCCCATACCGTGACGCCAATCAAAACAAAAGGAATAAAATATTTTTCTGATGCTTTAAATATATAACCAAACACTACGGTATAAATAAGCATAAACGCTAATGGATTCAGCACCCACCAAATCCAATTCAGATAGGAATCTGATACTTCACTTTTCAATTCCGCTTTGGCCTCTCGGTATGCATACCGAAAATATTTGCGAAAATTTGTGATAAACTGCTGTATATTCTGCAAATTAAAACGACCTTTCCCTGTCAATTCAGTGTTTTTCCCTTTCACACACTACTCTGCACAATCTATGTAAGAATATCACACTTCTATTAAAAGTGTCAATATCCGCCTCATATATGAACAAAGAAAACAGAGAGGTCCCTTTCTATAAGCACCTCTCCTATTGATTTTTCATCTTACAGACAATTTCCCCGGCAATTCATACAACCGCGTTAAGAGCCTAAACTATCCCTTATCTGCGCAACAATTTCGTCCATTTTCATTCCTCTTGAACCCTTTACCAGCACAATATCGCCGCTCTGCAAGTTTTTTATCAATGCTTCTGTGGCACTTTTATTCTCTGTAAAAGACCAAAAATTATCTGCGCCGAATCCTTTTCCCATTTCCTCAGCCATTTCTCCCACAGCAATTAACTGGTCAATTTCTTTTTCTTTGGCATATTTTCCCACCTCAAAATGACTGATGGCGGCATAATCGCCCAATTCAAACATATCCCCTAATACAGCAATCCGTTTTCCTTTGGTTTCCATACCGGCTAAAATATCCAAGCCTGCTTTGACGGAATCCGGGCTGGCATTATAGGTGTCGTCAATTACCTGAACATCACCTATTTTAAATATCTCCTGCCGCATTTTCGGCGGTTTATAACTAGCAATGGCACGAACGGCATCTTCTAAGGGGACCTCCAACGCATCCGCTACCGCCAACGCTGCCAGGGCATTTCGGACATTGTGAATTCCTGCCGCAGGCACAAACACATTCTCCCGTTTACCCTTATAAACACATACAAAAAAAGTACCTTTTTCCGTTGAATTTAACTCTTCAGCACGCCAATGACACGCTTTATTTACGCCAAACGTCACAATATTTAAATCCCGGCGCTCTTGACTTAATTTTTCCAGTAAAGGATCATCACCATTGACAAAAATAATTCCGTTGGGAGGGAGATAATCAGCAATATGAAATTTTTCAGCCAGAATATTTTCCTGTGTTTTTAAATATTCAATATGTGTTACGCCGATGTTATTGATTACCGCCATCGTTGGTTTTACTACTTTGGCAATCCGTTCCATTTCTCCCGGCATACTGATGCCCATTTCCACCACAGCCGCCTCGTCGCTTTTCTTTAAGCTGAAAATCGTCATCGGTACACCAATTTGACTGTTTTGATTGCCCTGTGTTTTCATAACCTTCATTCTGGCAGACAGTGTTAAGGCAATCATCTCCTTTGACGTTGTTTTACCCACACTGCCGGTTACCCCCACGATGGGAATTTCAAACGTTTTTCGGTAAAATTCAGCCACTTTTTGCAAGGCTTTTACAGCAGAAGAAACCAAAACTACCGGACGCTCCTTTTCTGGAATTTCTTTTTCCGTGAATGCCGCCGCTGCTTCACCCGCTAAGACCTCCTCCAGATAGATATGAGAATCTACCCTTTCTCCTTGAATCGGTACAAACATAGTGCCCTTTTTCACTTCCCGACTGTCTGTTGTAAAGGAAGTTATGACAGTTTCAGGGTCACCGCAAAGAAGTTTGCCGCCGCATGCCTGCACAATTTCGGATACTTTCATCCTCATTTTCTTTCTTTCCTTTCTTCTTGAAAAGATTTTATGCCTTATCCGACTTTATTTCTTGTAAGAGCTCCGCAATGACTTCACGTTCATCAAAATGAATTTTTTTACCGTTTATCTCTTGATAATCTTCATGCCCCTTGCCCGCCAGCACAATAATATCATCTTTTTGCGCATTTTCCAAACAATAACGAATAGCCTCACGGCGGTCGGGAATGGTGACATAAGCGCCTTTGGTCTTATGTATGCCTATCTTGATATCCTCAATGATATCGTTGACATCTTCAAAGCGTGAGTTATCCGCTGTAATCACTGATAAATCTGCTAAATTACCGCAAACTTCACCCATTTCATAGCGGCGAAGCTTAGGACGGTTTCCGCCTGCACCGAACAGGCAAATTAAACGGGACGGATTATATTCTCTCAGCGTTTCCAAAATATTCTGCATACTGACGGCATTATGGGCATAGTCAATCAGCAGCGAATATTCTCCGTTTGTTTCTACGGGTTCTACACGTCCTTTTACACTCACTTTTCCCAAGCCGCGGTTCATCACCTCCGGCGAAATTCCCAATTCGTAGCAGCAGGCAATGGAGGCAAGTGCATTGTAGGCATTAAATTTGCCCGGAATGGACACCTGTGCCTGAAAATCCAGTGCGCCATGGACATCAAATGAAATTCCCAAAAAGCCCGGTTTGGAAAGCAGGTGATACTCTGTTGCTCTCATCTGTGCCTCTTCATGAAAACCATATGTCTTGATTTCACAGCAATGATTTTGAATTATATTCTGCCAATTTTCATCGTCAATATTGATTATACCGGTACGGCACATTTGAAACAGCTTGCTTTTGCTTTCAAGATACTCCTGCATATTCTTATGTTCTACACCGCCGATATGGTCCTCTG
>URPG01000207.1 GCA_900549675.1 uncultured Oscillospiraceae bacterium
TATAATGGGAAGCACGAACCCCAGCACTGGGAGAAAGGCAGGAGGATAAATGCACATAAGCTATCAACCGCTTTGGAATACATTGAAAGAGCGGAACATGAGAAAAGAGGACTTGCGGCTTGCCGCAGGACTCACCACAAACCAGATTGCCAATATGGGAAAGGGATTGCATATCAGCATGGAAACCCTGCTTCGTATCTGCGGGGCGTTGGATTGTGATATTTCAGATGTGATTGAACTGGAACGAGAAAAATCTTCTTCTGGTGAAGCAGAAGATAGAATCAAAAAGTCGAAAATTCCTTGCTGAAGAATAGCAATATTCCAACATTGAAAATATAACAAAGTTAGGACGTGGAGGATAAATGTACAAAGTATTTTCATTTACAAACACCGATGAAGCTGTTCCTTATATGGATAAAAAGATTCTTCGGTATATTGATGAACAGATTACGGACAGTTTTGAGTGTTTTAAGGACTGCGATATCCTTGCATTTGACTGGTACGATGTTCAGAGTGAAAAAAAAGAGGATTTTAAGATGCTCTTATATCTGGACGGAAAGGATTTGCTGGTATTTTGTGAAACCTCTGAGGCAGAAGAAAAAGCAAATATGATTCTGCATACGATGACAGGGGAAGAAGGAGCAACAAATGAGCGGCTTTTCTACCATTTTTTTTCGTTACTGCTGAAAGGAGACATGGATTTTTTGAATAATCTTGAGGAAGAAATCAGCAATAATGAAGACAAGGTGCTGTCCGGCGACAAGGCATCCTATTTGAAATACATTACTGCATGGAGGCAGGAACTGTTGCGCCTGAAACGCTACTATGAGCAGCTTAATTTCATTTTTGATGAAATGACCGTGAATGACAACCAACTATTTAGCGAAGACGGAGTCCGCAGATTGATGACTTTGAGGAATAGAACGGACCGTTACCTGAGTGCCGTTAAGAATTTGCAGGAAATGGTGTCCCAGCTCCGGGAAGCATATCAATCCCAGCTGGCGATTGAGCAGAATGATCTGATGAAAATTTTTACAGTGGTGACAGTAATATTTCTCCCGCTTTCGCTTCTGGCAGGGTGGTACGGGATGAATTTTTCACATATACCGGAACTCAAATGGAAATATGGATATCCATTGGTAATTCTGGTGAGCATTGTGACAGTCGCAGCGTTAATTTGGAAATTCAAAAAGAAAAAATGGTTATGATTCGCTTTTTAAGAGGACACAAAAAGTTCACAAAAAAATTAGCACTCACCATTGACAAATGCTAACAAGCGTGCTATAACACAGATAGAACAAAGGAAAGGGAAACGGAACAGATGAGAGGTTCCGATTTCTTCCCAAGTATTCTTGGTTCTGATTGACAATTCGGTTTTAACATTAAAAAAGGAGCGATGACTTATGATGTTACCTAGTGTTTTTGGTGAAAACTTATTTGATGATGTTTTTGATGATTTTTGGGGGTTCCCGTCATTTGATGATAAAGCAATGCGTAAAGCAGAGCGGAAGTTATACGGGCACCATGCAGCAAAAATGATGAAGACGGATGTGCAGGAGCACGATGACCATTATGAGGTGGATATTGACCTGCCTGGTTTCAAGAAGGATGAGATTACTCTGGAACTGAAGGACGGCTATCTGGTAATCAGCGCCGCAAAGGGCCTTGACAAGGATGAGAAGGAAAAAGAAACAGGCAAATTTGTACGTCAGGAACGTTATGCAGGCAGTATGAGCCGTTCTTTCTACATCGGCGAGAATGTGAAAGAGGACGATATCCATGCAAAATATGAAAGCGGGGTATTGAAGATTAACATTCCAAAAGAAGAAGCGAAAGAACCGGAAGCTGAAAAAAAGAAATACATTGCCATCGAGGGATAACGGCACCTCTTAACATAGAATAAAAGGATATTGCCCGGAGCGGGAAGCTGTGAAGTTGCCCGTTCTGGGCTTTTCTATATCATTTAAACAAAAAACAATTCAGCCAGCCGGAACCGGCTGGCTGTCCTACTGTTCATTATGCTCCAACACCGCTTTTATCATAGCAACGGCAAGCTCCTGTTTGCTGGGCGACACGTCTTTCCAGAGTGCTTCCAGCTCCTTGATTTTGCTGATTTCGTTTTCTTCCAATTCATCTTGAAGCAGATAATCAGGGGAAATCCGCAGGGAGTTACAAATATCTATGAATACCGGCAGACTGGGCATTTTCACACCGCCCTCAATCTGGCGAAGATACGTTGCGTTGATATTGCATAATTCCGAGAGCTTGTCTGCGGTAAAGCCCCGGTCTTTTCGTACCTCATTGATACGCTTTCCTAATCCTTTTCTCTCCATTGCCACCACCCGTTTGTTAGCTGTCAGTTATTATTTTGTACACCATAAGCCTATAATATGATTGTCATTTATCATAGATTCTGTTAGACTATGTTATATTAGCTAATAGCTAAACGGAGGGCATGAGATGAAAAGAATGTGGGAAAAAGTAAAGGAAACATGGCGGGAATTTTGGTTCGTTTATGAGGACGAGGAAGATTCCACACAACACCTAAGCCGGTCAGATAAGCAAAGTATCTGGTGCGGCTCATTTCTTATGTGTGCGTTCACGGCGGTTCTATGTATGGCTGGAATTGCAATCGGGAATATCCGTAACAACCGCCAGTATTAGCAGGACGTGGGAGAAACACTAAATATGATAGCAACCTACTTTGCCACCGCCACCGAGGACGAGTATGACGAGATAGCCCAGACTATCCGCCATGATTTGGTATTCAGTGAATACGGCAGGGATATGGAGAATTTGATACAGTACATTCCGAACACGTCCGAGAGCTGCCCCACCTGCCAGGAAAGCTATCCGGCACAGGCATTTCTTGTTTGTGTCAATACAGGAGAAACCTATTCCCTTGACGTGTATCACACAGACGAAAGCCCGGATGATGAATACGGCGGTATGCGCCTGTCCTTTGGTTATGATGAAATCAGCGAAGCGAGTATTCATGTAACATCATATCCGGGAGAACAAGACGGCTATGCAGAGATTTTCCGGGGGCGGCGGATTGTCAGCGCCCACAAGATGAAGTCTGTTTTTTGTGACGATTGTATCAGGGAGATTCTAAACACGATTGACGGGCAGCTATTGGAGGAAGTTGTTCTTTTTGACGCAGAACAAAAAGCCTTTTATCCGGTCAAGGACGAGGAAACGCTTCAAATCGGAAGCTATGGGCTGGCTGTCAGCTATGACAGCGGGGATTTCAGGATTGATATAGAATATGTCAGCGAATAAAGGCGCTGCCGTTGCAGGAACCGCAATTCCAACAACGGCAGTTTTTATTTTCTCCTGCGCCGGAAATTCAAAGGATTGTTTTTAATGACCGGCGATTTTGCCAGCACTTTTTTCAAGACTTTCTGCTCATCAGGGGGCAGCTTGTCAAAGTCGATACCCAGCATATTTAAAATGACTTTCCAGATTTTTGTCAGGTGGTCGCCGGGGAATTTCAGGGCGTTTTGAATATCTTGCGCCATTTTCTTTGCGAGGGAGAAATCCGGCGTGCTGTCAATGTCGTGTTCATGGGCTTTCCGTATATCGTGGAGAATGGAATCCCATGTTTTATGCGTTATATGGCAGAAAAAATCTTCTTCCTCTAATTGGGCGGCAAGAAGCGTTTCCGAATATAAATCCCCGTCCACATAGCGGTGCTTCTGAATGAGGGCAAGCCGCTGTTCTTCCAGCCCTTCGTTCATATCCCGGAAGCGGGCGGTCGCATGACCGTCTATGTAAATTTCCGTATCGGTCATCAGCCGCTCAAACTTTCCGTGGGTGATAATCTCACAGAGCAGACGGTTATTGATTTTGCCGCTTTTCAAAAGCTCCACTGTTTCATCATTCAGGTGCAGCTCCATTAAGGGCGTGTTTACCTGCTCCCTGTTTTCTGTCCGGCACAGCAGGTAATCAAGGGACACCCCGTAGAAGTCCGCCAGAATAACGAGGTTGCCATGATTGATTTCTTTGTAATCGTCCGCTTCATAGCTGCCAAGGGCAGACTTTGAAATGCCGGTCAGGTTTGATAGTTCTTCCAGCTTCAGCTTTCTCTCTGTGCGTAAATCCTTTAGCCGTTCCTGTATGCTAAGGCGTGATTTCATAGGCGAATGGCTCCTTTCCGGCGGCTCCCCCGCCGCTCTCTAAAAAATATACCACCCTCACGGCGG
>URPG01000208.1 GCA_900549675.1 uncultured Oscillospiraceae bacterium
TCATTCTCTATTTGTATTGAAAAAATCATTCCTTAAAAGAGGAGGTTTTGCCATCGCAAAACCTCCTCTTTTATATAGACTCCTTCTCAACAACGATTTGTTTTTATTCAGCTTCCCGCATAGCGCGATGTACTTCCATCATTACGGCATTTTCCACACGATGGCGCTGCATTTCACAACCAAGTTCATAAATACCTGTAATATCACCATGGGCATGATAAGCGTTTGCGGCACAACCTCCGCTGCAATAAAATTTGGCAAAACAGTTTTCACATTCTTCTTTTTCATAAAGATGATTTTTTTTGAATTGGTCACGCAGCTCGGTTTTGACAATACCCGTATCCACGTTTCCCAAACAGAATTCTTCCTCACCCACAAACTGATGGCAGGGATAAATATCGCCTGACGGTGTGATTGCCAAATATTCCAGCCCAACGCCGCAGCCGGAAACCAGCTTGGCAATACACGGACCATGCTTCAAGTCAATCATGTAATGATAGAAAAGGAAACCCTCGCCTTTTTCTTCTCTCTTTAACATTTCATCCGCTAAAATATCATACTGCTCTAAAATTTGCGGCAGGTCTTCTTTATGAATCGCATATTCCTCGGAAGGATCGGATACCACCGGTTCAATAGACAGTTCTTTAAAACCCAAATCGGCATAGTGCAGAATATCCTTGGCAAAATCCAAATTATGACGAGTAAACGTTCCCCTCATATAGTAGGTTTTTCCTTTGCGGGATTCCACTAATTTTTTAAATTTCGGCACAATCATATCATAACTGCCTTTCCCGTTTGGCGTCGGGCGCATAGCGTCATGAATCTCTTTTCGTCCGTCTAAGCTCAGCACCACGTTTTCCATTTCACGGTTGGCAAATTCAATGACCTCATCGTTGAGCAAAACACCGTTGGTGGTAAGTGTCAGACGAATATTTTTTCCTGTTTTTTGTTTCAGCTCCTTGGCATATTCGGTCAGTTGTTTGACAACTTCAAAATTCATGAGCGGTTCACCGCCAAAGAAGTCAACTTCTAAGTTCTTTCTTGTGCCGGAATTGGCAACCAAAAAGTCAAAAGCTTTTTTGCCGACCTCCAAACTCATTATATCTCTTACGCCTGCCTTATATTCGCCTTTACCGGCAAAGCAGTATTTACATCTTAAATTGCAGTCATGTGCGACATTTAAACAAATCGCCTTTAAGGTTGTTAGGCGATTTTTAAAATTCTCAGCATGCTGGCGGAAAATATCTTCTGAAAAAAGACTGCCGCTTTCCTTTAATTCTTCAATGTCTTCAATCGAGGACTGAACTTCCTGCTCCGTAATTTCGGGCACGTCGGCATATTTTTTCAGCATTTTCTCAATAATTTGCTGTTTATCGGCTTTCTCATAGAGTGAGATTACGTCGTAGGCTAAGTCATCCACTACATGGACAGAACCGCTGTTAACATCCATAACAATATTATAGCCGTTCTTTTTGTACTGATGTACCATATTCATTTCCTTTCAGCGGGGCACAGGGTCATATAACAAAAGTGCTGCAGACTGGTCAATCAGCCCTGCAGCATTTTGCCGTCTTATTGATTGTCTTGATTCTCACATTTCTGATTGGCAACACTGCAAGAAGTTTTGCTTGCCGATTGGCAGGATGTTTGGCATTCGCCGCAGCCGCCTTTTGTCATTGTGTCTTTCAGATTTTTAGTGGTCAAGGTAACAATTCTCTTCATATCCAAAAAGCCCCCTTTACTATAAATAAGCCTTTTCAAAAAGAAAAGGCTTTACTGTACATCATTATTATAATGCATCGGCTCTAAAAAATCCAGTGTTTCTTTGCAAATTCTTCTGCAAAATGATTCTTACTTTATCGCTTTATTACGGCTATATTGTTGTTTTCTTTTCCGCTGACTTCCACTTTCACTCCGCTTTCTTTCAAACTTTCCACAATCCCAATGATTTCTGTGGAAAGTTCTTCCCCGGGTGCAACAATCGGAATTCCCGGCGGATAGGCAAACACAAAGTCTTTTGAAATTTCACCCTTACTTTCTTTCCATGGGATAATTTGACTTTCAGCTTCCTCTGCCTGTGCAGGCGTCATTTGAATTTTAAGCGTTGGTATTTTTTTGATTGTGTGTTTTTCACTGTCACCCTGTCCTGCCCGTTTATCGGCAGCTAAAATGCCCTTAGCCAGTCTATCCATTCCTTCATGTGTATCACATAAAGAAGTCATAGCAACGATATAATCGGCGGATATCATCTCCGGCTCAATTCGCATGTTTTTTCTTAAAAAATCAGCAAGTTTTCCCCCCGTGAAGTTGGTACCCTTGGTTGAAATTACCAGCTTTGACGGGTCAAATGCATGGATAGAGCTTGGTAAATGATTTCTCTCTTTCCCATATCCTAGAACACGGAATTTTTCCAGAATTTTTGTCTGCTCATGAAATCCTTCCAATTTTTGAAACCACGCCTGAAACAACTCCTCTTTTTGCGCTGCTAAAATACTGATGCAGCGCTCTATCGAACCCATCAGCACATAGGACGGACTGCTGGTTTCCAAAATAGCAAGCTTTCTTTCCACTTTCTCCCCGGATACCCTCTCTGTACCGATATGAAGAACCGCCGTCTGTGTTAAACTCGGCAATGTTTTGTGAAAGCTTTGTACCACGAGGTCTGCTCCCTGCGAAAGCGCACTTTGAGGAAACTTTTCAGAAAATCCCAAATGTGCCCCGTGCGCCTCATCCACAAACAGCGGTACATTTTTTTCATGGCAGATGTCGGCTATCTCCCGAATATCGGATACAACACCCTCATAACTGGGAGAAGTGATCACTACCAGTTTCACTTGCGGGTTGTTTTGCAATTGTGATTTCACACTTTCTGGAGAAATACTGCCGTTCAGTGAAAAACCTTCTTCATAGGGCGGGGTTAGATACAGAGGATTCAATTCATTTAAAATCAGTGCATGATAAACTGCCTTATGGCAATTTCTTGCCATAAGAACCGTATCTCCCTTTCGGGTTAAAGATAAGATGCCCGCCAAAATTCCCACCGTACTGCCGTTAACCAAATGAAAACTTCTTTTGCTCCCAAAAAGTTTGGCCGTTCTCTCCATACCTTGTTTTAAAATACCTTCAGCGTGGTGCAGGTTATCAAAATTCTCAATTTCTGTAATATCAATGCTATAAGGATTCGGCATTCGCCAATTGTGATTCCGTTTATGTCCGGGCATATGCATGGGATAAAAATCCGAACTTGCATATGCCTCTAAATGACTTAATAAATCTTTCACGTCATTTCCTTTCTTCCCATATTCTATCTTTATTAATCCCTGACAGTAATTGTCTGCATTTCAAAAATCAACTATTTTGCTTTTTACGGTGTAAACGGTAGGAATATACAATGGGGACCCCTATACATATCACTATTGCTAACACTAAAATCCAAATTGTATGCCAAAAGACGGCATTTATAACAAATAAAAATCCTGTCATCATAAACAGAAACCCACCGATTCTATGGGTTTTTGTCCAATTATCTTCATCATCTAAAGTCCATGGCAATTTAATTCCCATCGTATAGCTTTGTTTGCTTTTGGGCATATAGTTGCCAATGACAATAAAGATAATTCCAATCATCAAACTTGCAATGAACTCGATATTGAAATTAATTGGACTGTGTTCCAAATTCATAAAAATTGTTACGGGGTATAAAATCCAAGAAAAAATGACAGGAATTAAACGAACAAATTTAGAAAGCGTGTCATTAATATTTTCTTTTTTAGGGTCATTTTGTGCTGCAAAATTTAAAATTAAATTGACCCCCGCCATGATAACAGGAATTCCAAAAATCGTTAACCATTTCGGTGAGGTATTGCTGACTGTGTTTTGTTCTCTCCACTGTGTCGCCATATTTTCCGGCAATTGCTGATAATAAATAATTCCTAAAATAATTGGCACCAAGCATAACAATGAAGTGATAACCGTAAATTTATCAATTTTTTTGACCTTGTTCACTTTTTTCATCTTTTTCCTCCTTTAAAAATTGTGAAAACCAAATGAGGGTTTCCTCTAAAACGGATGCATTCAACGAATAGTAAATAAAATTCTTTTCTTTTGATTCAAAAATCAATCCAGCTTTTTTCAGCTGTGAAAGATGATAAGAAACCGTTGCCTGCGTCA
>URPG01000209.1 GCA_900549675.1 uncultured Oscillospiraceae bacterium
GATTTAGGGTCTGCCTGTGCTTCTTTTGCATACTTAATACCAATTTAAATACACATGGTAACGCTCGTTTTCACTGATTTCAAAAAGAGGTTTCAAGAGAAGCGAGCCATAATAGTGCGTGTATCCTTTTTGTTTAATGTAATTTCGGTTCATTTCTGCTTGCGGCAGGTTTAAATAATCCTGCTGTTCGCTTAAAGCAGCCAAGACAAAGGGACCGTATAAAAGAGAACCGCGGTTTGGTACATCAGGAGAATATTCAATAGAATAAGCCGGAGGAAAAATAACCTCTATCACATCGTTTTTATTCCATTGTCTTTCTACGGTGAAAGAATCTTTGCCGGCAGATACAATTTGAATTTCTTTACCATTAACCGTATAAGAAGGAGTTTCTTTTACCCAACTCGGAATACGGAAAGTTATTGCCAGATTCAGGGGACTGTCAATGTCAATGGTAAATTTGAGGGTTTCTCCCTTTGCGTAATCGCCGGATTGTGTCAGCTTAAAATTGTTCTCATGCCAATGCAGTACGGATGGAATATATTGGCTGACCCATAAAGATTTTCCATCGGTATGGTAAATGTTTTTTTGATATTTCAGCGGGCTTTCCAAACCTGTTCCGTGACAACAGCTATTCTCTGATAAATCAAAACCTTTTGCAGAACCAGGTTCTAATCCCATAAAATAAGTGGAGCCTCCCGTGGGGCCGCTGTCATCGGTGCTGGCACTGATATGGTTCCATAAGGTTTTTTCATAATAATCCATATAAGCTTTGTCAGCAGTGTAATAGAAAAGCTCTTCTGTCAATTTAAGCATATTGTAAGAGGCACAGCTTTCAGCATTTTTGTCACTGAGAGAATTTCCGATATCCTTAGCCGGGCGGAACATCTCTCCTTCTCCCGTACCGCCGATAGAATAACAATGATTATTTGTGACCATATTCCAAAAATTCTTAGCGATAGAAAAGTATGCCGTGTCGCCAGTGGCAGTAAAATAGGCCATAGCACCTACAATTTGTGGAATATGCTGATTGGCGTGCATTCCTCCCAAAACATCATACTGCTCTTTCATCGGGTAGAACAATCCGTCATTCTCAAAGAAAGAAGAGGCCTCTTTGAAACGAACATCTCCCGTAATACGGAATAAATGAGCCAAGGTTTCGTTGATACCGCCATATTCACCCGCAATATACATCGACCACATTTTGTTTCTTTGCGCAGAGGGCAGACGTTTTAAGCGATTGTAAACCCATAAGCCAAGGTTGGCTGCCAATTTTAAGGCTGTTTCTTCATCGGCATAGAGATAACAGTCCAAAAGACCGGCAATAATTTTATGGAGTGTATAATAGGGAGCCCAAATCTTGGGATAGACCACGTATTCTTCCAGCTTGTCAAATTGTTCTTCGGAATAGCCGCTTAAAAAACCTTTGGCACAGCCCTTGTTTTTCTCCAAAGCTTGTTGACATTTATCCAATTCGGTAATCATAATATGAATTTTTTCTTTAAAGGCAGACTGTGTTTCTCCACCGCATGCATAAGCAAGAGCAATGGCAGAGAGATAGTGCCCGGTGGTATGACCTTTCAGCAGACACTCGGGAGCATCCCAACCTGTCATGGGCAGAGTACCTTGGGTATCCAAACCGGCCGCCTCTCTGAAATTATAAAGCAGCCTGTCTTCCTCTTGTGCCAATAAATATTCAATCATATGCCGCTGCCGATGGGCAAAAATTCCCGGCAGCAGCTGAACATCGGCAAGCAAAAAGGGTGAAATTTTTTGTTTTGGTGGCTGAATATCTGCTTTATCAGACGGTTTCCACTCGATGATGGCAGTTGCTTTCACTTCAGATTGGTCTACGGTTCCTGTAATGGTGCGGGTACCTGTAGGCTGTCCCCAGGGAGAACTCGGTATCTCCCAAGTTACAGGCTCCATCGTATATTGCTTCAATTCATTTTCTGCAATGACGGAAAGGGGAAGAAGGGGCTCGTTGTTTGGTTCTGCCTGCACGGTTATGGGCAGCAGCCTTACAATGCGGAAAGGGCGTTTTTCTTCTAAGACAGTGGCTTTAAATTCTCGGCTTACACTTTCTTTTTCTAAAGTGAGAACAGCCGTTAAAATCACCTCGCGGTTTCCTCGTCCGTAAGTGGGACGGGAAACTTTACCGGTGCTGTCAATAAAATGCTCAGCCGAAGAACGCCAAGTGATTTTAGAACCATGACTGCCTTCGCAGGGTAAATTCAGGTCAGCATCCACTGTGCGAAGGTTGCCGATATAGATGGCATCACGGTCCAGTTCAAGTCGCTGTTGAAGATTCATATTCATCTCCTCCTGTGATAAGGTAATCAAACGGTTCTGGTATTTTCTTTCAGCCAATTGCGTTCTGCCTGTGTTAAATAGTTGCAGAGTTTGCTGTAGACCATGGCGTGATAACGATTGAGCCAATCTCTTTCTTTGACAGTGAGCAAAGAAACATCAATGCCTTCTAAGTCAATCGGACAATAAGAAATGGTATCAAAAGAATAGAAAGTGTCACTGCCGACGGTTTCATCTTCTCGAACCAAAAGGGTATTTTCAATACGGATTCCCCATTGGTTTTCCTTATAAATACCGGGTTCATTGGTGACGTACATACCGGGCTTAAAGACGGCATTACTGCGTAAGGATTGGCTGAAGCCCTGCGGTCCTTCATGTACACTGAGAAAATAGCCTACGCCATGACCGGTTCCGCATTTGTAATCCAGTCCTCTTTCCCACATAGGCAGGCGGGCTAAAATATCCAGATTACAGCCGGCTGTTCCTTTTAAGAATCGGGCAGTGGCTAAACCGATATGTGATTTCAAGACAGTTGTGAAATCCTCTTTCATTTCGGGTGTGATTTCACCTAAAATAATGGTACGGGTAATATCGGTGGTACCGCCTAAATATTGACCGCCGGTGTCTACCAATAACATATTTTTGGGAGCCAATTTTTTGCTTTGTCCTTTGATCGGTGTGTAATGCATGGAAGCGGCATTTTCTTCATAACCGGCAATCGTGATAAAGCTGGGACCTTTGTTTTCTTCTTGCTCCGCGCGAAGTTCTGTCAATTTAACGTGAATATCGGCTTCTTCCAACTCTTGGGTTTTAACAGCTTCTTTGACCCACATTAAAAAGCGTACCATAGCAACACCGTCTTTTACTTGGGCAAGCTCGATGTTCTTTTGTTCCACATCATTTTTAACAGCCTTTAAATCAGTGGTGACATCAGGCAGTGCTAAAACGGTGCAGCAGTTGTTTACCAAATGGCGCAGACGAATGCTGACGCGGGCGGGGTTAAGTATAATGGTTTGCTTTTCGATTGTGGGGACAAAAGTGAAATCATAGTCTTTGAGTACAATTTTATCTTGCAATAAAGAATCTTTTAAAGCCGGTTCTAATTTTTCAGGGCTGATGAACAAAATGGTCTGATCTTTGTCAAGATAGACATAAGAAGAAACAACGGGTGTACACTCTACGTCATTGCCACGGAAATTCATCAGCCAAGCGATGTCATCCAAAGAAGTAATAAGCGTGCTGTCTGCTTTTTCTTTTGTTAGATGCTGACGGACTTCTTCGATTTTTTCGAGTCTGGATTTACCTGCATAGCGGAGTTCATGCTCAAACGCCTTGTCAGCGGGCATGGCAGGGCGGTCGCTCCATATTTCCCCGATTAAATCTAATCCGGTTTCAAAACTGACTTTTTTACCGGAGCAGCATTTTTCTAAATTTTCAAACTGGGAAATCGATAAACTGCGTCCGTCAAAAGCACATTTTTCACCGTCTTGGATAGTTTCGCCTAACCATTCGGGGAAATCTTTCACGCCGGCAAGTCCCCATTTAATGAGTTCAATTTCACTGCCTGCGATTTGTTCGGCTGCTTGGATGTGATAGCGGCCGTCAGCCCAAAGATAAGCTTTTTCCTTGCTGACGATTACCGTACCGGCAGAGCCGCTGAAGCCGGAAATCCAAGCGCGGGATTTCCAATGCAAGGGTACATATTCACTCTGATGCGCATCGGCACTTGTAATAATATAATAGTCGATGTTGTGTTTTTTCATTTGCTCTCTTAAAAGGGCAATTCGTTCGTTAACGGTCATGGTAAAATCTCCTTTTCAGATGATGTGGATT
>URPG01000210.1 GCA_900549675.1 uncultured Oscillospiraceae bacterium
CCGCTGTTTACACTTTTAAAGATAAAATACGTGATAATAAAGGCTGCGGGAATTCCCCATAAGAGTGATTTCATCCCATAAAGAATACACTCATAGTTCATCATTCTGTTAAAGC
The DNA here is from genome assembly GCA_900549675.1 of uncultured Oscillospiraceae bacterium. Lineage (GTDB taxonomy): Bacteria > Bacillota > Clostridia > Oscillospirales > Acutalibacteraceae > Scatolibacter. The sequence goes on from URPG01000210.1 coordinate 116, forward strand.
CCGCAGTCGTCATACCCACTGATTTTAGCATGGCAAATTCGCGGCGGCGCAATAAAATGTTGGTTGAAATAGTATTAAACACATTGGCAAGGGCAATTAAGGAGATAAGTGCTATGAAACCATAAGAAAACACCTTGATAATGGTAATCATATTACGGTCTGTTTCATTGACAGAGTAGACGTCATATAAATCCGGCTCTGTACTGGGCAATTGCAAATCCTGCAAAACCACTCTCATTTTGTCATACACTGTGGCGTGGTCGGTGGTTTTAAACACATATTTCACATTGTTTTGAAAATCTGGAAACTGTTCTTGATAGATACTGAGCGGATACACCATATAAATTCCGTCCCAGCGTGCCACATTCAGCCCAAAGGGAAGTTTATCAGTTAAATGCCCGATAGGCAAGAGAAAGGTATCATACATCGTATCCTCAACAAGTCTTTCTTGTTCTTCTTCTGACATCTTTTGAAATTCTTCAGTATCAACCAGTTTTTCATGTTTTTCCTGATTGAACCGGCGATTATGAATAACCGGGGTTGCACTTTTAAATAAATCCTGTTCAATATATTTTTGTTGTTCTAAATCAAATGTATTTACTTTCCCTACAGCGATTCCCAACGGCTTATCGGGATTCATATAATCTTCTTTGCTCAGATTGTTTTGTTTGAGATATTCTGCAAATTTTTCATCGGGTATCCCATATACATTTAAATTTATCCCAACATTCTCCACTTCTTCATCCTCTGAACCTCCAAAATAATTAAGAATGAACTGAGGATTTTTTAAATCTTCTACCCTTACGGGAACGCCTGAGCGATATTCTTTGTAATAAAGAGAATCCGTCACACCCTCAACAGAAGCCAATTTTTTGTAAAGTTCCTCGGCAGACAGTTGCTCTTGATCCGGTTGGCTATAAATTTGATAGGAAATATCATACTCTTTTTTCTCAAATACACCGGTAACCGCTGTGGTTAAATAGGAACTGAAACTGCTTGCGGAAATGAACAAAACAATGCTCATAAAGAGAGAAACCACTGTTGCACGATACCGTTTTTTGTTTCTTTTAAAATGCTTTCGGGCAATCATGCCCTCCAACCCAAAAAGCTTATAAGTTAACCAAGAGGTCTTCACCTTTTTGTTTTTCATTTGAATGTCAGACGACATCCGAATTGCTTCAATGGCAGAAATTCTCATGGCTTTCTTAGAGGGAATCCATGCGGAAATCAAAACTGTTAAAAGGGCAACCACTGCAGCAATGACAATTGCCCATGGAGAAACCTTGAGGAATAAAGATACTTTTCCTTCTCCGAAAAAAGAGGAAAATTTATCACCAATCAAGGCAAATGTGATGCCCATACCGCCTATACCTGCTAAAATCCCTACGGGAATACCAATTACACTGACAAACAGTGCTTCAAACAGCACCGTTTTTTTGATTTGTTTTTTGGTGGCGCCTATCGAAGAGAGAAGTCCAAACTGTTTGGTTCTTTCACTGACGGAAATTGAAAAAGCATTGTATATCAGCGAAACTGAACCAAACATAATCAAAATAATTAATATCGTGCCCAAACTGTATAATACGTTGTAAAAGCTGTCATATCCGGAAACACCGCTGTATAAAAGTACATCCGAGTTGGTCTGTACGGCGGTATCAGAATCCAAAATTCCTGCAAATTTGCTAGAAAAAATCTCATGTTCATAAATCTCTTTAGGATTTTGCAGCATACAGTAAGCTGTATATTTTTGAGGGTTTACGGTTTTCCCGTCATCTTTGGTAATAAAAGTATAGCCAGGGGCCGAATAATCTTCAAAGCTAGGGCGTTCATAAAAACCCACCACCGTATACTTTTGGGTTTTTTTTACTTCAAGTTCTTCTCCTCTTATGAAAGGATTATTCTGCCCCAAGCCCGCTTCAGAAGCCTCTATTAAATTCGTTTCATCTTTATAGATTCTTTCGCCTAGGTCCAATGTAATTTCCTGCCCGCTTTTTAAGTTTACATTTCCATTGGTATAGAGATGCTTGGGCACTAAAATTTCATTGGAAGAGGCGGGCAAGCGGCCACTGATTAAATGCACGGGCATTTTCTCAAAAAAAGAATCCTCAGCCGCAATTACATAGGCATACGGCTTATCTTCATTGGTGCTATCCGAAAGCATGGCATAACCGATTTCATTGGACGTGACAAGTCCTGTAATCTCTTTATTTTGTTTCATTGCCTCAACTGTATCAGCACTGATATTGTTAAAAGAAACGTGCCATTCGCCACTGTTCACAACTGCATTCTCATACATGTAATTTTGCACGGAGGTGATACTGGAGGTCACTGCCGTAATCATAGCCGCTGATAACACAATTCCGATAATCGTGACTAACGTTCGGATTTTATTTTTTGCTAAGGTTTTAAGCGTAATTGCACGAAAGATATTCATTTTCTGGTCACCTCATCACGGGTGATTTTTCCGTCTTCAATGGAAATAATACGGTCAGCCTGTAAGGCAATGTTTTCATCATGGGTAATCATAACCAAGGTTTGATTATATCTTTGGTTGGAAAGCTTTAAAAGTTCAACAATCTCTTGGCTGTTTTGGGAGTCAAGATTCCCTGTCGGCTCATCTGCCAGCACAACGGCAGGCGCATTCATCAAAGCTCTGCCAATGGACACTCTCTGCTGTTGACCGCCCGATAGTTGATTGGGCAAATGGTTTTCTCTACCGTGTAATTTTAAAACTTGTATCAATTCCTTAAAACGCTCATCATTTACTTTTCGCCCGTCCATTAAGACCGGAAGGGTGATATTCTCCGTCACATTTAAAACAGGAATCAAATTGTAAAACTGATAGATTAAACCAACTTCTCTGCGGCGGAAAATCGCCAATTGTTCAGCGTTTTGAGCATATACATCTTGGCCGTCCATATACACCTTGCCGCTTGTTGGGATGTCCACGCCGCCTAAAATATGCAGCAAGGTTGATTTACCGGAACCGGAGGGTCCGATAATGGCCACAAATTCGCCTTTTTCTACACTGAAAGATACATCATTGAGAGCCTTAACCTCGCTGTCACCTTTTCCATATATTTTGCTGAGATGCTCTACCTTCAAAATCTCCATTGATACTCTCCTCTGTTTGATTTTAGATTGATTAATTGTAGTTTACCTTATGGAGGTGACATTGAAGTGACTCTTTTATAACAAAAACGTCACTTTCAAACAAGAACTTTTCCATCATTCATACAGCTTCTCTTCTCTGTGCTGATGGACAGTTTGTAATGATATTTTTTTAAATTATGCTTTTATAAAACCGAATTTGGAACCTTGCTCCTCCGTCCGGCGATTGACCGGCCCGAATCGTCCCATTTTGAGCCGTGATAATCATACGCGCCAAAGCCAGACCGATGCCGACACTATTACTGTCAGAATGCTTGCCTTTATAAAAGCGTTCAAAGATATGCGGCAAATCTTTGGGGTCAATCCCCTCTCCGTTATCCGATATCTCAATTTCTGTAAACACAAGCGTGTTTTCCACTCTGATTGTTAATTGTCCACCGGCGGGTGTATGCTCCATACAATTTTTTAGAATATTTTCTATCGCCTCTCTTGTCCAAGATGAATCGCCTATAAAGCTTTCCTCACCACTTGCAAATACACTGAGTTTTTGATCTCTTAAATCCATGGGAATAGCAATGGATTCAGTCGATTTCCGAATTAACTCTGCCACATTGACAGTTTCTTTTTTTAATTTCACCACGCCAGCATCTAGTTTTGATATTTTAAGTAAGGTGTTAATCTGCCAATCAATTCTCGCCAATAATTGAAGCAGTTCTTTTATCAGTAACTTTCGGCGATTTTCGTTTAAATTATCTTCTGACAAAAAATTGGCAATTAAATGAATGGATGTCAAGGGTGTACGGATTTGATGAGAGATATCGGCAATGGAGTTCGCCAAATATGTTTTATCCTTTTTAAGGCGGTCTGCCTGTTCTCTCAGCCGAACCGTCATTTTA
>URPG01000211.1 GCA_900549675.1 uncultured Oscillospiraceae bacterium
TTCAGCCGCCCACAGATAAGGGGAAACGACTGAAAATTTATTACATGACACAAGCTGCCACGAAGCCGCCCACTTTTGTTTGTTTTGCCAATTCAAAAGAACTGTTTCATTTTTCCTATCAACGTTATTTGGAAAATAGAATTCGTGATACGTTTGGTTTGCAGGGTACCCCTGTTCGTATGATTATCCGTGAACGCGGAGAGAAAACTTGAGGAGAGGAAGCTTTCGTTTCTTATGGAAATAATATCTAAACTAGTGATTCCTACCGTTATCTCTGTAGCCGTAGGATATTTAATTGGTAGCTTGAATTTTTCAATTATTTTGACGAGATTAATCCGCAGAGAAGACATTCGCTCACAGGGGAGCGGAAATGCGGGGGCTACCAATGTACTGCGCTCTGTCGGACGCCGTGCCGCTTTGGTAACATTTGTGCTGGATTTTCTGAAATGTGTTTTGGCTATCGGAATTGGATATACAATTTTAAAATCGGTTTGCGGCAATTTGGGATATCCAATGATTTTAACACAAGTAGGCAAATATGCTGCCGGAGTTGGCTGCATGTTAGGACATATCAAACCACTCTATTTTGGCTTTAAAGGGGGAAAAGGAGTAACGACAGCCGCCGCTTTGGTTTTACTTTTGGATTGGCGTGTTTTTCTTTTGGCTGTTTCAACTTTTTTAATTGTACTTTCCGTTAAAAAAATTGTTTCTCTCAGCTCGATTATAGGTATGAGCCTATATCCTGTTTATGCTTTTTTGGTAATGTTTTTTCTGGATTATGAAAACAGCCCCTTTCATAGCCATGCGAATTTTTCTATAACTTATATTCTTTGCATTACATTTGCATCGGCAGTCATTGGCGCTATTGTTGTGTTAACACATATTCCGAATATTAAGCGACTGATAAAAGGAGAAGAAAAACAAATTTCTTTTCGCAAGTAATTGACATAATTTTCTAATTTTCTGCAGATTATTCATGATGTAATCTGAATCTAGGTTGCATAACTTAGCTCTCATATTGACATTTTCTTCTGTATGTATTATTATTAACAACAGTTGAATACTAAAATTAGCGAATAAAAAATTTCAGACCGGCTTTTTTCACGAGTATGACATCTGCCATCTACTTGGTTACTCAGTGGAGAATCAAATTTATTCAGCAGATAAAAAAGAGTCGTTAGGAAGTGTGAAATTGAATCAATATATTATTAAAGGCGGACACAAATTATACGGTGAAATTGATATCAGCGGTGCTAAAAATGCGGCTGTAGCAATTCTTCCCGCTGCTATTTTGGCTGACTCGCCTTGTAGAATTGAAAATATACCCGATATTTCCGATGTGAAAACCATTACTACCATTTTAACCGAAATGGGAGCCGGGGTTCGGTATTTGGACACGCATACCGTTGAGATTGACCCTACCACAGTAACTACTGACATTGTTCCTTATGAATATGCTTCTAAAATAAGAGCTTCTTATTATTTTATAGGAGCTTTATTGGGTAAAGGCAAAAAAGCAGTTGTACCTTTGCCGGGCGGATGTAATTTTGGTGTTCGTCCGATAGACCAGCATCTAAAGGGGTTTACGGCGTTGGGCTGTGATACTCATTTAGATGAAAAAATGATATCTGTATCTGCTAAGATGTTAAAAGGAGCAAATATCTATTTAGACGTTGTAACGGTGGGGGCTACCATTAATATTATGTTAGCTGCCGTTAAAGCACCCGGTTTAACCGTGATTGAAAATGCGGCCAGAGAACCTCATATTGTTGATTTGGCAAACTTTCTAAATATGATGGGGGCCGATGTCAATGGTGCAGGAACAGATACGATTAAAATTCGTGGCGTTGCTTCGTTGCATGGTGTCACATATTCTATTATTCCCGATCAAATTGAAGCAGGAACCTATATGGCGGCAGTGGCGGCTGCGGGCGGAAATGTTTTAATTAAAAATGTCACCCCAAAACACTTAGAGTCGATTTCCGTGAAATTAATTGAAATGGGTGTTACGGTGGAAGAAGGCGATGATTCTGTTCGTATTATTCGTGAAAAGCCTTTGAATAAGTGTAACGTTAAGACAATGCCTCATCCGGGATTTCCAACCGATATGCAGCCTCAAATTACAGCGCTCCTTACTATCGCAGAGGGAACAAGCATGGTGAATGAAAGTGTATGGGATAATCGCTTTAAATACGTAGATGAACTTAAGCGTATGGGCGCTAGAATAACGGTTGATGGCAAAATCGCTATTATTGAGGGTGTACGTCATTTAAAAGGTGCCACTGTTCGTTCTATGGATTTACGTGCCGGTGCGGCAATGATTATTGCAGGTCTAATTTCAGAAGGAGTTACCCGTGTAGAAGAAATCCAATACATTGAACGTGGTTATGAAAATATCGTCGAAAAGTTGTTGGCAATTGGTGCTGATATTGAATGTGTACCCAGAATACCCAGTATCATAGAAAAAATTGGTTGAAATCGGCCTCGCGTTGTCGAGGCTTTTTATTTTGAGAGGGAGAATCGATACGTTATGGCAAGACTTTGTCCTTTGTTCAGCGGAAGCTCCGGCAACAGTTATTATATAGGATCAAAATCAGCAGGTGTTTTGGTAGATGCGGGGCGTTCGGCCAAGCAGATTGATTTAATGCTGAAAAGCTGTGAGATTGATCCATTAGCCATTCAAGCAATTTTGGTGACACATGAGCATTCCGACCATGTCAGTGCGGTAAGAGTGCTTGCCAAAAAATATTCTATTCCGGTGTTTGCTTCCGGTGGAACCTTAAATGCTTTAGCAGACGTATTAAAGGATACAGAAATTTACATACTGGAGCAGGGTTTGCAGTTGGCAGATATGCAAATTTATCATTTTTCTACTTCGCATGACTGTGCAGAACCGGTTGGTTTTCGAATTCAAACCGCCGATGGACGTAAAGTGGTGGTTGCTACTGACTTAGGTTATGTATCAGAAGAAGTGGAAGAAAATCTTTTAGGCGCTGATTTCACTGTGATTGAGTCCAATCATGATGAAGAAATGCTCAAAACCGGTGTATATCCCTATTATTTAAAACGCCGAGTGCTTTCTGATCAAGGTCATCTCTCTAACCGTATTTGCTCAGAACTTTTGCCAAAGCTTGCGGCAAGCGGCACAACACGTTTTTTATTGGCTCATTTAAGCAGAGAAAACAATACACCTCACCTGGCAAGAGAATCGTCGTTAAAACGTCTTATAGAGAACGGTATGGTTGAAAATCAAGATTTTCTATTATCCGTAGCTTCAGCAGAGAATTACCGGCATGACGTGTTTGTGTTTTAGGAGAATTTATGCTGCGTGTTAATTTGATCTGTATAGGAAAAATGAAAGAGGCCTATTTTCGGCAGGCCATGGCAGAATACGAAAAAAGACTAAAACTGTATTGCCAATTTCAGATGATAGAATTGCCGGAAGAAAGATTGACTGATAATCCGGCAAATGCTTTGATAGAAACGGCCCTGAAAAAAGAGGGAGAGAAGATTCTCTCTAAAGTAACAGGATTAATTGTACCTATGTGTATTGAAGGGGAACAGGTGGATTCATATACACTTTCACAAATCCTGAATAGGGCAAAGCAGTATCCGGGAGAAATCAGTTTTGTCATTGGCAGTTCTTTTGGACTTTCTGAAAAAGTGAAAAGAGCAGGCAAAGGAATATCAATGTCAAAGATGACTTTTCCTCATACATTAGCGAGGGTAATGCTGACCGAGCAAATTTATCGTGCAACCCAAATTTTAGCAAATACGAAATATCATAAATAAAAAGGCGAAAACGCCTTATCCTAATGGATAAGACGTTTTCTGTATAGCAGATGCTTATTGCATGTTCTGCTCATAGCTTTCGATCATTTTTTTAACCATTTGGCCACCGATAGAACCGGCTTCTCTGGAAGTAAGGTCACCGTTGTAACCTTGCTTCAGGTTTACGCCTACTTCAGAGGCAGACTGCATTTTGAAACGATTCATAGCTTCTTTTGAAGCGGGTGTAGAATTTTTCATTTTTGGTTCTCCTTCAAACTTATTCTTGTTTGCGTTTGCATTAAGTATTATGGATACCTAGAAGAAAATTATGA
>URPG01000212.1 GCA_900549675.1 uncultured Oscillospiraceae bacterium
TCCCAATGACAACCCGCTGATTGTGCATATCTGTGAGCTTTCGCAACTTGCTCCTTTGGTAACGGAAATTCCCGAAAGTGCCCTGCGTTTAGCAGAGGCTTTTTGGCCGGGTCCTTTGACTATTATTCTGCCCAAATCTTCTCTTGTTCCCTATGAAACCAGCGGTAACCTTGATACCGTTGCCATTCGGCTTCCCTCTCATCCCACTGCACAAGCCATAATCCATGCGGCAGGAGTACCACTGGCCGCCCCGTCAGCGAATCTTTCCGGTAAACCAAGTCCCACTTCGTTTGAGCATGTTTTTGAAGATTTAAACGGACGGGTAGATGCCATTGTAAAAGGGCAGGATTGTGAGGTGGGGGTTGAATCCACCGTTATTACCTTGACCGGAGAAATCCCAAAAATTCTTCGTCCGGGCGGCATTACCAAAGTACAGCTTGAGAAGGTTTTAGGTCATGTCGAAATAGACCCCGCCGTAGTTCAGCCTTTGCCGGCGGGCGAGAAGGTTTCTTCTCCCGGCATGAAATATACGCATTATTCACCTCTTGCGGACATAACCATTATCGACAGCTCTCCTCATGATTTCATTCAGTTTGTGAATCAGCAAAAGAACGCTTATGCCCTTTGTTTTGAAGAAGACATCCCATTTTTGACTGTGCCTTATGTAAGCTACGGCAGCCGCTATGACGGACACACACAGGCACAAAGGCTTTTTTCCGCCTTGCATGAATTGGATGAATTGAGAGCAAAAACGGTTTATGCCCGCATTCCGTCCAAAAACGGAGTCGGATTAGCAGTTTATAACCGTTTGGTCAGAGCCGCAGGATTTCAAATTTTCAATCCCCTGCAAGCATATATCATTGGCCTCACCGGTCCAAGCGGCGGCGGCAAAAGTACGGTTTGCCGCTATTTGCAAGATCTCGGTGCCGAAATTATTGACTGTGATTTAATTTCAAAATCACCTGAAGTGTATGACAAAAATTGCTTAAAAGAATTGCAGAATGCTTTTGGAAATGATATCATAAAAGACGGAAGGCTTTTACGGCGTGAATTGGCAAAAATTGCTTTTTCATCTGAAGAAAATAAGAAAAAGTTAAATGCCATTACACATCCCCGCATTTTATCCAAGGTATGGGAAAAGATAAATCAAGCCAAAAGAAATGGGAAAAAGCTGATTGCCATAGACGCTCCCACTTTGTTTGAGTCCGGTTTAGATGATAAATGCAGCCGTATTTTTGTCGTTACTGCGAGCCGGGAACAACGCTTAAAACGTATTCTTGAGCGGGATCATCTTACCTTAGAACAAGCTGAATTAAGGCTTTCCGCTCAAAAACCCGATAATTATTATTTTTCCCGCGCGGATCATATTATCCATACCGACGAAAATACCGAACTTTCTAAAAGGCTCGCTCCCATTGTGCAGGGGCTATTGCGCAAGTTAACTTCTGCTTAACCGCAAGGAGGTTTCATGAAAAAAGGTTGTATTCATTTTCTGTTTATCTTGTTAATTGTAACTGTTGTTTCCGTTTTTGCGGGTCCCCAGTTAATACAGCATATGCTTCGTTTATACTACCCGCAGTCTTACAGTGAAATCGTCAAAAACAACGCAGAAACTTTTTCGCTGTCTGAGGATTTGATTTATGCGGTAATTCATGCGGAAAGTAAATTTGACCATGACGCAAAATCTCATGCCGGCGCAACCGGTCTTATGCAGCTTACGGATGAAACCTTTGAATGGATTAACAGTAAATATCCGCCTGAGTCCGAATCGCCCAATGTACTCAATCCGGCAGATAACATTCACGCGGGTTCTGCCTTACTCTCGCTTTTGCTCAACCATTACGGTGATATGGATGTTGCGCTCAGTGCCTACAATGCCGGCATGGGTAATGTAGATAAATGGCTGGAAAACCCGAAATATTCCACCGACGGCAAAACCTTAGACAAAATTCCTTTTCCTGAAACCAAGAAATATGTGGAGCAGGTAAAGAAAAATTATAAAAAATATCAAGAATTATATCCCAAAACATAAAGAAAAGGAGATTCAAAATGTCTGAAAAAAATGAAAGCAAATCAAAAGAATTGGCTGAAAAGCTATTGCTCAACCGTAAAAATGGTTTCTCAAAAGTAACCGATGAGGATATGAAACTCGCCTACGATTTTAGCGAAAGCTATAAGAACTTTTTAAACGCCGCCAAAACAGAGCGTGAAAGCGTTAATTTTGCCATAGAAGAAGCTCAAAAACATGGTTTTGTTGAATTTGATGTCAATGCTTCTTATCAATCCGGCGATAAGGTTTATTATAACAATCGCGGCAAAGCCATTTGTTTAGCTGTCATTGGCAGTGAAGGCTGTCAAAACGGCGTGCGTATTCTCGCCGCCCACATTGACAGCCCCCGTCTGGATTTAAAACCTATTCCCCTTTATGAATCTAATGAATTGGCTCTTTTAAAAACCCATTACTATGGCGGTGTGAAAAAATACCAGTGGACCACCATTCCGCTTTCTATGCATGGTAAAATTGTCACACATGACGGCACCGAAATCACTTTAAATATCGGTGAAGAACCCGGTGATCCGCAGTTCTGTATCACCGATATTCTTCCCCATTTAGGCAAAGACCAATCCGCCAAAAAATTGGGAGAAGCCATTGAGGGCGAATCTCTCAATATCTTGGCAGGTAGCTTACCGGCAGACCGTGAAGAAGGCGAAAAACTCTATAAATTGAATGTTCTCAAAATCCTGAACGAAAAATACGGGATTGTGGAAGAAGATTTGATTTCGGCTGAAATTGAATTTGTGCCCGCTGCCAAAGCTTCAGATGTCGGTTTTGACCGCAGCATGATTGGTGCTTATGGTCATGACGACCGCGTGTGTGCTTATCCCTCCCTACAGGCAATTTTCGATTGTAAGAATCCGAAACAAACCGTTGTCACTGTCTTGGCAGACAAAGAAGAGGTCGGCAGCATCGGCAACACCGGTCTTGCCTCTAAATTCTTATCTTATTTCATCAGCGATTTAGCCGCACAAGAAGGCTTGAAAGGACGCCATGTTCTCTCTAAGTCCACCTGTCTATCTGCTGACGTTACTGCTGCTTATGACCCCACCTATGCCTATGCTTATGAGATTGGCAATAGCTGCTTTATCAATCACGGTCTGGGAATTTCCAAATATACGGGTTCCAGAGGAAAGAGCGGCTGTAATGATGCTTCCGCAGAATTTTTGGCTAATATCAGAAAAATCTTCAATAAAAATGAGGTTTTATGGCAAATCGGTGAGCTCGGCAAAGTGGATCAAGGCGGCGGCGGTACAGTTGCGCTTGAGGTGGCTGCTCTCAATGCCGATGTCATTGATGTCGGTGTGCCGGTACTTTCCATGCACGCTCCATGGGAGATTGTATCCAAGCTTGATGTTTATATGGCTTATAAAGGCTTTAAAGCTTACTTGGAAGATTAACTCGTGCTATTCTCCCAGGCAATCAACAATGTAATTCATTATAAGAATGAAAAATGGACACTGTATAAAAACAGCGTCCATTTTTGTTATTTGTATCGCTTTCACTAATTCGGTTGCTTCAAGTTCGATTATTGCCGCAAACTAATAAATTCACAGATTGGTGTATCATTTCTCTTCTTCGTTATAAAAAACTCTTACACGGATATCTTGATTATAATTGCCAAAGCGACTGCCGAAAATTGTGATTCCTCCTACATTTTCCGTATCCGTAGGAACCAACAATTTCAAGCGCATTTCACTCTTGCTGTCAATTTCTAAGCTGCTGATGGTAACATCCGAGATTTTCAAACCATCTAAGAAAGTACCTTCCTCATTGATACTCAACAACTTTAACAAGCCATATTGATTCCAATTGGGAAACCACCAATCCGGCGTATAAACACCTTTCACATCGCCGAAATCTCCCGGACTTGTCCAATACCCCAACTTTACATCATTCAAAAAGAAATAGATATCACTGGGCCACTTTTTAGCGACTCCGGGTGCTTCACTGGAAAGCTCCATAGAAATCTGTATTTCAATCGGTCTTTGCTCACTTTTAAGCAAGTTTGGCAGCAAATATTCAAAGTAGCCTTTGCTG
>URPG01000213.1 GCA_900549675.1 uncultured Oscillospiraceae bacterium
CATCTCAGCCGTTTATAGGCACCCCTTTAAATTTTTATATTATTATTTAAGCATAAGCATTTTGATTTGTCAAGTAAAGCAGTAACCATGCCGGTTATAATAATTCCCGCAATTAAAAAAGATAAATCACTATAACAATCATTTTTCCACATAAGTTGGTTTTTCTGTTTAAAGCCGGATTTTCATTCTGTTTCCTGCCCTTAGGTTTTTGTCAAACTATTTTTTTACTGCACACACCTATCTGCTTATTCAATGAAAGACAGATTGTATCGGTGCAAGCGTATCTCCACCATCCACCATGAGATTACCCAAATAAAAGCACAGCCGCTCCTTCATTTTGAGTACAGGAGGGCTGTGCTGAAAATTCAATCAAAAGTTATATCAAATTTAATTATTTACATGGTACATTCATTTCAGCGGGCGTGGTAATGAACGTGCAGAAGTTCATGTGTTCTTTCTTTTAAAATGCCCTCATACAAGGTTTCCATCAAAGGATTTTCTTCCGAGCGATTCATACTACATTGTCTGTCGGCACGGTATAATCCCTTTCTACGTTTGGCTCTTAGGGCAGAATCCACATAAGGCTGACCGGCACCGCTGACGCAGCCTCCGGGACAGGCCATAACCTCTACAAAGTCATAATGCTCGCCGCTTTTGATTCTGTCAATCAGTTGATTGGCATTTTTCAGTCCGCTGACCATAGCGATTTTCAGCGTTTTATCTCCATACGGAACTTCTGCTTCCCTTACACCTTCCATTCCCCGGACCCCTTGATAGGCAATGGATATCAAGCCGGTTCTGGATTTATCCTCTGCCAAACGGCGCAGAACTGCCTCGGTCACACCGCCGCTGACGCCAAAAATAACCCCGGCACCGGACATCATGCCAAAGGGCATATCCACGGATTCCGGTTCAAAATCGGAGAAAATGATGCCGGATTCTTTAATCATTCCAATCATTTCCTGCGTGGTGATAACCGCATCGACATTGGGCTGATTATCCACCGAAAATTCTTTTCGTGCCGCCTCATATTTTTTGGCCGTACAAGGCATAACCGCAACATGAAACATTTTTTGATTTTCATTTTTGGCGTGTTCTTTAATAACAGAAGCGAACATTTCCATTGGAGAACGGCAAGTGGAAACATGCTCTAACAGTTCAGGATGATGTTTCTCACAAAACTGCACCCACGCGGGACAGCAAGAGGTAAACAGCGGATATTCCTGTTCTTTTTCCAGCCGCTTTAACAGCTCTGCCGATTCCTCTAAAACCGTTAAGTCCGCACCCGTTGAGGTATCATAAATATCATCAAATCCCATATGGCGCAGAACTGCCACGATTTTCCCCATAGCATTTTCACCGTCTGCCATGCCCAGTTCTTTTCCCAGTGCCACACGAACCGCCGGAGCAATTTGCACAGACACCCGCAGATTTTTGTTGTCTAAAGCCTTCCACACTTTTTCGGTATCATCTTTGACAACAATGGCACCCGTAGGACAAACCGCAGAACATTGTCCGCAGCCCACACAAGGAGATTCGGCAATCGGAATATCAAAGGCGGTGCTGATGGTCATTTTAGACCCTCGCCCTGCAAAATCAATGGCACCAACTTCTTGAATCTCATTGCACACACGCACACAATCACCGCACAAAATACATTTGTTGGCATCTCGTGTGATACAAGCAGAAGAATCGTCCAATTTCGGCTCTGTCTTTCCGTTGGGAAAGCGAACTCCTTGGATATTAAAACGCATGGCCAAATCCTGCAATTTGCATTTTCCGTTGTTGCTGCAGGTCGTGCAGTCACGGCAGTGATTCGCCAGTAGTAATTCCAAAATATTCTTTCTGTATTTTCTAAGCTTGGCGGTATTTGTCTGAATTACTGCGCCTGCTTTGGGCGGCGTGGAACAAGCGGCCTCTATACCGCCCCACTCATTTTCCACCATGCACATACGGCAGGCACCATACACCGAAAGCTCACTATGATAACAGAATGTTGGCATTTTAATGCCCACTTTTCGAATCAGTTCCAGGAGGTTTTTTTCATCTCCTATTTCAACCGGCATACCGTCGATTGTCATAATTTGTTTTGTATTCATTGCTTAACCCTCCTGTATAGCATGAAATGGACAAGTTGTAATGCAGGCACTACATTTGATACACTTGTTTTGGTCGATTTCAAATGGTTCTTTGATTTTCCCACTGATAGCGCCCACAGGACAGGCTCTGGCACATTTGGAACAACCCTTGCACTGGTCCGCCAGAATGACAATGGATTTCAGTTTTTGACAGTTTCCCGTCGGACAACGTTTGGCATAAATATGCGCCTCGTATTCTTCACGGAAATTTTCAATGGTACTGACGACAGGGAACGCCGCCGTTTTACCCAGTCCGCAAAGCGCAGTGGCTGAAATGGTATCGGCAAGCTCCAGCAGTAACTCAATGTCACCGTCACGGCCGTTTCCTTCGACGATACGTTCCAGAATTTCCAGCATTCTTTTAGTTCCCTCACGGCAGGGTACACATTTTCCACAGGATTCATTTTGGGTGAAACTCATAAAAAATCGAGCAACCTCGACCATGCAGGTTTTATTGTCCATAACGACTAAGCCGCCCGAACCAATCATAGCACCTGCTTTTTTCAGCGAATCAAAATCAAGCGGTAAATCCAAATGCTTTTGGGTCAAGCAGCCGCCTGACGGACCGCCGATTTGCACGGCTTTAAACTCTCCTCCGTCACGCATACCGCCGCCGATATCAAATATAATCTCACGAAGTGTCGTGCCCATAGGCACTTCAATCAAGCCTGTGTTTTCAATATTGCCTGTGAGAGCAAAAGCTTTTGTACCGGGACTGTTCTGCGGCCCGATATTCTTATACCACTCTGCTCCGTTAGCGGCAATCAGAGGAACATTGGCAAAGGTTTCAACGTTGTTGAGGACAGTGGGTTTATCAAAAAGCCCTTGTTCAACCGTTCTGGGCGGTTTTACACGCGGCATCCCTCGTTTGCCCTCAATTGAAGCCGTTAAGGCACTGCCCTCTCCGCAGACAAAAGCGCCTGCACCACGATTGATATGGATATGAAAGCAGAAATCACTTCCCAAAATGTTATCGCCCAATAGTCCATATTCTTCCGCTTGAGCAATAGCTGTTTTTAAACGGCTGATGGCCATGGGATACTCTGCCCGCACATAAATATAGCCCTCTTGCGCACCGCAGGCAAAACCGGCAATCATCATACCCTCCAGCAATCTATGGGGATCTCCTTCCATAATGCTTCTGTCCATAAAGGCACCGGGGTCACCCTCATCACCATTGCAGACAATATATTTTTCTTTTTCAGGTTGACTTCTTACCTGCTTCCATTTTCGGCCTGCGGGAAAACCTCCGCCGCCACGTCCTCTCAAATTCGAGTCCGCTATTTCATCCAGAATCTCCTCGGGGCTAGACTCAAACAAAACCTTTTCAAACGCCCGGTAGCCGCCAATGGCAAGATATTCTTTGATAGAAGTGGCGTCAATATGACCGCAATGTTCCAGCACCAAGCGAGTTTGTTTCTCATAAAAAGGAATTTCATCTTGCTTTTGGCAAACTGTACCGCCTTTTTGGTAAGCAAGCGCTGCAATGTGTTCTCCTTTAAGAATTGTTTTTTCTATAATATCTTCACAATCTTCCAACTTCACTTTAGTATACAGCCACCCTTGTGGTTCAATTCTCAAAAGAGGGCCCATTTCACAAAACCCATGACAGCCGCTTTTTTTCATTCCCACAGTATTTTCATGCGGTTCTTCTTGCAATTCTACCGCACAATTGATGTTTCTTTCTCTCATCAGTTCAATTAATCTGTCATAAATTTCAAGAGAACCGCTGGAAACACAGCCTGTTCCGGCACAGATTAAAATCTTTTTTGTTTCGGATGCCAAGGATTTTTGGTAAGTACTGCGCAATTGTTTTAATGTATCTCTCTTCATGAAAGGCATACTTGTGTTTCTCCTTTCAATTCAGTGATAAGCTCTGTGACTTTCTCCGCTGTCATGGCAGGATAAACCTTGTCGTTTACTGTAATGACCGGAGCCAAACCGCAGGCCCCCAAAC
>URPG01000214.1 GCA_900549675.1 uncultured Oscillospiraceae bacterium
TGATTTCAAAACTCTTAAAAAGTATCTATAAAAACTTCTATAAATTGCAACAGCTTTAATCGCTGTTCTTCGCTATATTATTGTACGGCTGCAAGCATTTTGCTTGCTACCGTTCCGGCGGTTTCCAACGCTAACCCGCCCTCTTCCACTACCACCACAAAGGCATAGGGCGTATCCGGATTATTGGAAAAACCAACAATCCAACAGGTATTGCTGTCCTCATTGCCCACCTCTGCCGTACCTGTTTTAGCGGAAATTTGCATATTGTCCGGAAAAAAAGAATCTCCATAGTAATCGCTCACCACGGTACGCATGGCGTCACGCAGTTGTGCAGCTTGTGTACTGCTCATATATCTTCGGTTTCCTGATGAAACAAACGAGGGTATTAAGCTGATAGAATCCGTTAGCTTTGGAGCCACATAACTGCCGTCAGTGGCAATAGCCCCCATTAACGTAAGCATTTGATAAGGATTGGCCAAATTTGTATATTGCCCAATACCTGCCCAACCCAATTGATTCTCATTTGCCTTGGATAAATCAATTTTACTTTGTGCTACATGAATCCCCTGAAAATCCAAGGAGCGATTAAACCCCAATTCTTCCGCTTTCCTTTGCAGGGCGTCCTTTCCGATTTCATTCGCCAATTGTGCAAAATACACATTACAGGAATTTCCCAATGCCTGCTCGGCATTTTGTGTTCCATGCGTGCCCATACAATTAATTTCATGCCCGCCAATCATCACCGACCCCTCGCAGACATATTCTTTATCCTGCCAAGAATCAGGCCATTTGTCCATAGCTGCCGCCAAAGTAATAATTTTAAAAATAGAGCCGGGGGTAAAAGAAGACGAAAGTACTCTATCCACATAGACTCCTTCGTATTTTTCATCTTCCGCCATATTGTCAGGCGGAAAGGAAGGGTCAAAGGTAGGCTTGCTGACTTTTGCCAAAATTTCTCCTGTTTTGTAATTATACATTACAGCAGCACCTTTTTTATCTCCCAAAGCATAATAAGCCGCCAAAGAAACATCCGTGTCAATCGTTAACTGAATGTCATTACCAAAAGAATTGAACATAGTTTTACTGGCACCGGTGATAAAATTATAACCGGAAAGCTTGCTGTGCATTGTGGCCTGCACACTGGTCCCGATAGAACCGTTATTGTCACCCACAGTATGCAGCAAAGCTTTGCGGATATCCTCATCATCGTTATAGATACGCGCACCCTCTTTGCTGGTTGCCAATATTGTGCCGTTTCGGTCGGTGATATTTCCCATCGCAGTCAACGAGATGTGACGGTTATACGGCTGCATGGCCCAGGTGCTGCCATGCAGATACAAGCTGACAAAAAACCACGCCATACCGCCGATAAAAGCCAAAAGCATGATATACAGTACAATTGACCGTCTGCCAGTAGTTCTCATCCTCTCACCTGCTCTCGTTTTGCTTTGGTTTGTCCTGCACGAATTCTTTCTTTAATTTCTTCCTCTTCATTTTCAATACGTCTTTTTTCTTCCTCTTTCGCTTGCCGCCTAGTTTGCCGTCTTGCCGCATAGGTGCGTTCATCTGATGCCTTTAGAAAAGCCAGCATACCCCAAACAGACATCATGCTTGAACCGCCTGCGCTGATAAACGGCAGCGTGACTCCGGTAAACGGAATCAAATCCGTTGAGCCGAAAATGTTTAAAGCCGCTTGAAACAACAATAATCCCGATGCCGCACACGACACAATTGAAAAGAATGTCGAGCGGCTTCTTGTCACATCACTCCTGGCATAAAGCGTAAACATGGCAATCGCCACCATAATGACCAGACCCAATAATAATCCTTGTTCCTCGCATAAAAAGCCAAAGACGAGGTCGTTCTCCGCCGCAAAAATAGGCTTGATATCCCCCTTACCGCCGAAATAGCCCTCGCCAAGCCCTACGCCGAGCAATCCGCCGCTTGACAGATAAGTGAGCATTCTTGTTTGCTGAAAACCTGCGTCATTGGGCATGTCCCAAATGTGCCGCCACGAAAGAAAGCGGTGAGCAACATGCGGTTTAAACCGCAAAATCAGCACCACACCGATGACAGCCGCCGCTAAAACAAGCACAATCGTTCTGATACTGCCTGAACGCATAAAAGCAATGACCAAAAAAGTGGCGAAGAAAATAAGAGCTGTACCAAAGTCTTTCATAAGGAATAAAAATCCCATACAAATGCCGGCAAACACCAAGAATTCTGTCATGTTCTTCTTGGTCTGCAAACGGTCCAGCGTAGAAGCACCAAAAAATATAAACACAATTTTTACAAACTCTGACGGCTGAACGCTGAAAGGGCCGATAAAAATCCAATTTCGTGAACCGTTGACCGTACTGCCCAATACCATATTGAGTAAAAATACACCAACAGCGGCAATACCAATCGCCATTTTATATTTTTCTACCCGCTCTAAATCACTCATAAACCAAATCAGAAAATTAAAAATAAAAATTCCAATCAGCATGGCGGCAATTTGTGTATACGCTGTTCTCAACGTTGTGTCATAGCTGCTCATCAGCATAATTCCGATTCCGCTCAGCAGATATCCAACGGTTTCAATTTCAAAATTGACACGCTTTTGCACACCAATCCGATAGATATACAGTGCCCAGCCAATCAAAAATGTCAGCAGAAAAGGAATAAATGGCATGACCGAAAAATTGCTCTCTGCTAAAGAAAGCTGAACAGCCATTAAAAAATGAACCAAAGTGGACACAAACATCAATTTTAAAGGTGAGGCTGCTTCCTGAGAAAAACCTCTGAAAAATCTTCTTTTCTTTTCTTCTGATTTGTCAGAACGCAAAAGAGTCAGCGTAGTGGCACCAATGGTGATATCATCACCAACTTCCACCCGCTTTTTACCTTCTACTTTTTTACCGTTGACAAATACGCCTGTTTTGGAACCCGTATCGCAAATCAGCCAGCCTTCTTCCCGCCGCATTAAAACGGCATGGTCACGGGAAGCCGTTTGATCCGGCAGGACCACATCACAGCTTTTACTGCGTCCAATAGAATTTTCCCAACACAGGATCGGAAATTTCACCTTGGCGTCATGGTCAGCCAGCATAATAACGGGTTCACGGCGTCTTTGCCCTTTACGAAAAGAAGTGTAGCTTCTCCAAACCACATAAAGAGCCAAAACAGGAACAATCAACCGCACAATCAATAGAACAATAGGCAAAAGTCCCATGTGAAACATATTCAACAGGATCTCTTTTATTTCCTGCAAGCCATCACTTCCTTTTTATAACTTAACATCAGTCCTGAACTTCTGCAATACAACCATTGTTTTTATGGATACAATTTGCATGTACGACACCGCGCACCATGGAGAGCGGATATACTCTGGCATTTCGCCCGACTACCGTACCGGGATTCAACACGGCACCACAACCAATTTCCACATGGTCACCCAGCATCGCACCAAATTTTTTCAAACCAGTTTCTAAAATTTCATTGTCCGTTTTTATCGTAACCAAACTTTTATCTTGCTTCACATTGGAGGTTATTGAACCGGCTCCCATATGAGATTGATAACCTAATATGGAATCGCCCACATAATTATAATGAGGTACCTGCACGTTATCGAAAAGAATTACATTTTTGAGTTCTGTCGAATTTCCGACCACACAATTCTCCCCAACCAACACATTTCCGCGGATAAAGGCACCCGGTCTTACCTCTGTATGATGTCCAATAATACAAGGGCCTGCTATATAGTGGTTTGGATATAATTTTGCCGTTTTGGAAATCCATACATTTTCATCAATTTTGTCATATTCATCCAAGCTTAGGTTCTCCCCCAACTCGATAATAAAGGCACCGATTTGGGGCAATGCCTCCCAAGGATAAACGGTATCCGACAAAATTGGCTTTGCTAAAGTATGTTCCAAATTATACAATTCACAGGTTTTCATAAATGTTCCTTCTTCCGTTAAGTATATACTCCCGTTAACAGGGAATTTTGATTTGTATGGAAAAACATAGCTTTGCTTTAAAAAAATTTGTTCTTTATGATAGTCAATCCATAAGAGAAATTTTTAATCATATTATACA
>URPG01000215.1 GCA_900549675.1 uncultured Oscillospiraceae bacterium
TCATGGATATTGCCCATATCTAAATCAGAATTTTTTAAGATACTGGCAATTCCTTTTCTGATATTCTCTTCATCATCCAGTAACAATGCATGAATCATAGCTCCACCTTATCCTTATCAATTTGAATGGTAATTCGGGTGTAACCCTTCGGTTCACTGTCAATATATACCTCTGCGCTGTTTTCATAGTATAATTTTAGTCTTTCATATACATTCTTTATGGCAATACCATTGCTTTTGGAACGGATTGTATGAAGTTCTCCCAAAACATCACTTACTTTTGCTTTATGAATAGGCTTCGGAAACCCAACACCGTTATCCTCCACTACCAAGAAATAACAGTTATCCTCTTGATAGGCTTTTACGGTAATTAATCCTGCTTTTTTTCCCTCAAGACCATGTACCACGGAATTTTCAACCAAAGGCTGTAAAATCATTTTATGAATTCGCATTTCCATATATTGTGGTTCTACTTGAATCAGGAGTTGAAAACGATGGCTGTTCCGAATACTGACCACCGCAAAATAATTTTTGATATGCTCGATTTCATCCTTTAAAAGTACAAAATTACTTTTCCAATTTAAATTATACCGCAAAATTTTGCCTAAGAGTGTTATATCATTGGCAAGCTCATATTGATTGACAATTACAGCCTTCATTTTGATATTTTCAAGGGTATTATAAAGAAAATGAGAGTCAATCTGTGCTTGTAAAGCTCCCAGCTCTGCATTTTTGGCAGCTGTTTCTTCTTTGATGATTTTTGCAATCAATTCCTGAATAGAACGCACCATTTTATTGAAGCTTCTCGCCAGCTTGCCAAATTCATCTGGCCCATCCAGCGGAATTTCGACATCCAAATTTCCCTCTTGTATATAATTTACATATTTAGTAACAATTGTAAGTTTTTTCATCAATGTATTCGTGGCAGTGGCCGTTACAAAAGAAATGGTTATCAGCAGTGCCACCGTTATGGCAATGGTAATATTCCGTTTATGGTTAAGCTCATCTTGATATTCACTTAGGTTGGATACATTCATAATATTGATGTTTAAATGGTCAATATATGTTTGAGCAACCGCAAATAAATTGTTTTGATAGGTTCGCAGATACGGTTTTTCTTTTTCTGTAAACAGGCTGCTGCTTAAAGAATCGAGATTTTGATTTTCAACTTCTTCGCGTGAACCCACCAAAACAATATTTTTACCCGAATTTTGATATTCTTGATAAAAAGACATATCACTGCTGTCCAGTCCCCAAAAACGATCTGCCGACATAACAATTTCTAAAATCCCCACAAAATGACCGGCAGGATAATAAATCCGGCGATAATACGAAACTACCGATACAGTAGGATCTTGGTTATACACCATATGGTCCTCATTGTGATTAAGCCGCCAATAGCTTTCTCCTTTACTGCCATCCAGCAGAGAGTAAAAATCGGTATCCCGCAAATGTTTTTCACTGTAGAGGTGGGGCCATATTTCTAAGCTGTTGTCATAGTGAGAAAAAATACGAATTTGATAGATATCCTGATTCATTTCCATAATACGATTCATATTTTTTATGGTATCATTATTGAAATTAACGTAGTCCATTGAAGATTTCTCTTGATCTGATGAAATAAAATCCAGCAAATTGTAGTCCTGTAAGATATACCATTCAATGTTGGAAAATAAATCAACATTATCCTTTACTGTTTTTTCCACTTGAAACAATCTCTCTTGAACAGCCTTGAACCGATCCTTTTGCTCCTGTTCTTTGATGTTATGAAAAAAGATAAAGGAAAACATAATACTCGGCATTGTAAAAATGGTTAAGTAAACTAAGATTAATTTTTTATTAATGGTTAATTTCATATGTTATCCCCTATCTTTGCTGTCTGTCAATGGCGCCAATTGGCACTTTCAGATGGGCACAAAAGCAGAAAATACAGCATAAAAATATGCTATATTCTCTGCCTGCTATTTCTAAAATTATCTTTTTACAGATACCGGTAACTTTTTCAAGTTTTCTTCATATTTTTTCTGTTGGTATTCCATTAACTGATCATATCCTAACTTTTGCTTGGTCTGGATAAACTCTTGGAATAAGTTGTCAAACGCCTCTTCTGATTCTGCTAAAATCAATTTTGGCAGTACCAAACCCCATTCCTGTTTAATTTTTGTATCAATAATACCCTCTTTGCTGTCTGTCGGAGGAGCAATATTATCAAAAGCAGCATAGTTCACAGCTTTTCCAACAGTCCAATCGTCCATTTGTTTCAAATAATCTACTTTTTCGGGTTTCCATTGATGAATTTTAGTGTCAATGCGGAGCATCCATAGAGGATCCATCCCCACAACTTTATCATGTTCATCACGGTCATTGACAAGCATTTCTTTTAGTTCTGGTTTCATGACCTCTTTGCCGTCAACCATATCCCAGCTTTCACCTTCTTTGCCAAGATATAAATCTCTTTGACCCTCATCAGAAATCCAGTAAGTAAAGAGTTGAATGGCCCGGTCCGGATGTTTACAGTTTTTGGTAATCAAAGACTGTGTCCAGCCTGTGATTGAAGTTCCGTTTAAAGCAGGTTGTTCCAATTTCGAGTTAAACATACCGTCCACAGCGATATAGACAGTATCCTGGTCTTCCAAATATCTGGCAGTTTGCCCGCTGACAATATCAGATTTTTGATACAACATAGAGAAATAACGGCCCTGTGCTATTTTTTCATCGATTTGAGCACGTTTATCAATAAATACGTCTGAAGAAATCAAGCCTTTTTCGTTGGCAGTTCGTAAGGTTTTCAGCCATGTCAAATATTCGGGATTCTCTCTTCTATCCACCAATTTGTTCTCTGCATCTACCATTGGGATAGCCAAAAAATTCTGTAAAAATGCATCTAAAGAATAATTCCCGATATCAGAAAATTCATGCATACCAAAGGGAATAAGCGGCTGTCCGTTAATTTCAGGATATTTCGCCTTTGCCTGCTCCAACGCTTTTAAAAAGCCCTCCGGGGTGCGCATATCGGGTTTTCCAATTGCCTCATACATATCCTTTCTGACTAAGAAAGTCTGTTGTGTTTCAATGGTTTCAGGCTTTTCGGTATAATCACTTGAAACAGCGTAAGAGTTGTTGTATCCATAAGTTTTACCGTCGGGCTGAGCATACCAATCCAACACTTCTTTATCAGCAACCTTATAAAAATATGGATCATATTGGTCTGCCAAATCATTTAAACTATATGCCAAATCCGCTTCAATAATCTGGCGGATACTATCATCTGTGGCATTGATTGTCACCATATCCGGCAATGAGCCTCCGGCTATCATAGTATTTAATTTTTCATTTTCATTTCCTGCGGGAACAATAAAATTGATGCTCACACCTGTTTTTTCTTTTAAGTACTTGCTAATCATCGTGGAACTGTCAGCGGGCTTATACCATGAAAAATTGATATACCAATCAAAACTCACAGGCTCGGTGTTCTTTTTCCACCCCGGCTCATCTGCTGTTGGAGCCATTGAAACCTCTGCCGCACCGGATGATTTCTGAGCGGCGCTTGAACTGTCGCCGGACGAATTTGCGGTATTCTGACAGGATGCCAGAACAGAAATAAACAACAACACACTGCATAAAAGACTTACTTTCTTTTTCACTTTTGTACCTCCCTAATAAAATATATTCTTACTCTATCCCTGTCCTGCCGCTTTGTCATCAACCTTTTACAGAACCTAATAACATCCCTTTGACAAAATATTTTTGCAGAAACGGATAGATACAGACAATAGGAAATGTCGTGACAACCATAGTTGCCAATTTAATAGATTGGCTGCTGATGGTAGAAGAACGAACGCCTCCCGGCATATTGGCCATCATTTCAGAAGAGCTTGCTTCTGCCACAATACGGTATAAGTATGTCTGAATCGGCTGTAAATCCGTGTTGTTAATATAAATTACACCCGAAAAATATTCATTCCAATGGTACACACCATTAAACAAGGCAATGGTAGCTAGAACAGCTTTTGAAAGCGGAAGAATAATTTTAATAAATATTAAAAAATCGTTGGCTCCGTCTACTTTAGCACT
>URPG01000216.1 GCA_900549675.1 uncultured Oscillospiraceae bacterium
TGTATTAAATTTTTCTGCAATAGCCAGTATTTTTTTTGCTTCTTCTTTATTTCTCGCAAAGGTTTTATCCACATAGGTTCTTTTTCCGCTGGACAAAGGGAGTTCACATAGTTCTTCATGCATTTCAGGGTTATCCGGTGATAAAACTACTATAACATCACTTTTTTGTACCAACTCCTGTATAGATTGTATCTGCTCTATTTTATGCTTTTGACACCATTCTTCCGTTGTCAATCCCCCTTTGGGGGAATTCATTTTAGCATAAGCGTATTTTACAATCAATTCTCCGTTGGAACGTTCTTTTATCCATTTCGGATAGTGATTTGCATGAAATTCATCTAAAAAATAATCAATAAACCCAACTTTTAACAAATCCATTTTCTCCTTTCTTTTTGCAATTTCACAATGAGGTGCCGCAAATTTAGGCACCTCATTGCATTTGATTTTTTACTTTGCCGCTGAACCCGGCGCCATTTCCATAACCTGCGGATTGTCCTCCAAATAAGCCTTAAATTGTGCACGATATTCTTCTAAATAACGGTCTAACCCAGCCGCCTTCAGCTTCTCAATAGCATCATCAATATTTTCTTCATAGCTGACCATGCCTACTTTAATTGGATAAATAGACGCTATAATTTCTGTCTGTAAATTGGTTAATTCGGAATTTACTTTAGAGGAATCAAAAATAAATCCTGCAATGGGAGAAACAACATAGTTGTCTGCCTTATAAGTCATAAATTCAATATGCTTATCCGGTGCGGTGGCATCATATCTCATGTAAGGCATATATCCGGTCATCCAGGTATCCAACTGGAATTTGGGATTGCCATCATCCGCTTTCATCTCGTCTGTTCTCTCTAACCGGTCTTCTCCCACAGCATTATAATGCTGTCCTTCAATACCATAGTGGAACAAATCATGATTTTCTTTGGAAGCGTAGAGCCAATTTAAAAAATCCAGACCCGATTTAGGATCTTCCGCTGTGGAAGAAATCGCATTTAAATTTTGCACGAAGGTACAGACAATTTCCGGTTTATCCTTTGCCATTTTATAGGTATCTACCTCTGTATCGATACCGGCCTCATTTTTAATGGTAACAGAATAATTAGGGTCAAAAGTTTGTGAGGGCAAAAATGCCCCGAGTTTTGCCTGATCATACTTTACTTGGCTGTCTAAGTTTAAGATATCAGGATGAATCAAACCTTCTTGGTACATTTTGTAATATGTTTCTGCGTCTTTTTTAAATTCATCCGATTCATAATAAGAATCTATGGTTCCGTCCTGGCGTGCCAAAACAATTCCTAAACTGTTTTCCACATAGAAAGGATAGGTATCATAAGTTCTATGCAGCCAGTGCGCCGTATCTTGATTTTGGTGAAACCAGTTATAGGCCTTGATGTCAGTTTCTTCTAAAATATAATCCTGCATTTTTTTAGACATGTCAATGAAATCCTCCACACTGTCATCCGGAAACTCCTCATAGCCAACCGCTTGCATCACATCGGTTCTGGCTTCCATATAAGACATAAGATTATCAAAGGATTTCCAAGAGGCGGGTACCGCATATCTTTCTCCTTTATAGAGTGTGCCTGCCCATTCCAAATCTGTAAACTTATTGACTAAGTCGGGATAATCATCAATTAGACCTTCTAAAGAAATAATAGCATCCATACCGGCAATGGCAGAGAGGTTTTTAACATCTTGCATCACATGCAAAATCTCAAAAGGCTCTCCCGTTGTCAGCATCAAGTTGAGCCGTTCTGCATAAGCGTCCCAAGGAATTCGGATGATTTCTGCCTCCAGTGAAACATCTTTTTTTAATTTTTCGTTAATGGCTGCTATTCCCGTATCATGATCAGAAGATAAATTGCCCGGCTGCACAATCCTAAGTTTTTTTATTTCTCCTGACGATACGGGCTTTTCCGCTGATACATCACTAGTCTTGATGTCTTCCGAAGAATCAGCGCTATCTTCTTTGGGAGTATTTGTATTTTCACAAGCTGCCAAAGACAAACACAACATACTCACTGTCATAAAAATTGCTAAAAACCTTTTCATATTGTTCCTCCTATAATAATAAATTGCAGGATTTCATCCCGCCGTAACAAATATATAATTATCCTTTTACCGCACCCACCACCATTCCTTTGATAAAATATTTTTGTAAAAACGGATATAAAAGTATAATTGGCCCCATAGTAACCACAGAAGTTGCCATTTTAAAGCTTTCTTTAGGCGGGCTGACACTTCCGCTTACGCCAACGCCGATATGCTGCATAGCGGTTAATTCCGATTGAATTTTAAACAGCAGCATTTGCAGCGAATAATATTTTTTATCGTTAATCAGCATTACCGCGTTGAAATAATTGTTCCAATAACCAATCGCATAAAATAAGGCGATAGTTGCCATAACCGGCAAACACAAGGGCAGATAAATAGAAAAAGCAATTCTGATTTCTCCTGAGCCGTCTATTCTGGCACTTTCATTCAGCTCATCAGGAATTCCCCTGACAAAATTTCGCACCAAAAACATATTAAACGGCGAAAACAACAAAGAGGGGATGATAAGCGCCAACATATTATCATAAGCGCCTATCGCCTTTGATACCATATACCAAGGCACCAAGCCTGCCGAAAACACCATGGGAATATAAAAGTAAAGAGATAGGGCGTTCCGGTAGCGGCATTGCTGATTTGCAAGTGTATATCCTGCTCCAAAAGTAATCAGCGTTGCGGCAGCTGTACCAATTACAGTAGCAATTCCAGTCACAGAATACGCCTGCGGCACAGAGGAATTCGGCGAAAAAAGCATCTTATACGCCGCTGTTGACCATTCTTCGGGAAAGAAGGAATACCCATTAACCGTTATGGATTTTTCTCCCGTTAACGACACTATCACCACCAAAATAAAGGGAAGAATACATAATAATGAAAATAAAACTACTAAGATATAGATTATAACCTGTTGAAACCTATCAGAACTGCCCGTCTGGATTTTATTTTTCTTTTCTTTTAAAACGAGTTTTTTTGCGGTTAGCATATAAATCCTCCTTTCACTTCTTAAAATAATGCTCCCTCGGGGAAAAATTTCTTAACAACTTTATTGGAAGTAAAAACCAAGATAAAACCAACCACTGATTGATATAATCCAATCGCCATGGAAAGCCCTGGGTCACCTGTGTTCTTGAAAGTTCGGTACACATACGTATCAATCACTTCAGCTATTGGCATAAGAGAGCTGTTATCACGAATAATGGCATAAAACATCCCAAAATCACCATAGAAGATTCTGCCGATACTCATCAGCGTCATAATACAAACTGTTGGCATAAGCAGCGGTAACGTAATATAGCGTATACGTTTCATGCGGGTAGCACCATCAATATAAGCTGCTTCATATAAACCCTCGTCTATGCCGGTAATCGCCGCTAGGTAAATAATGGCCGTATAACCTGTATTTTTCCAGATATGTAGAATTAAAAGAATGGGATACCAGTAATTAGGCGTAGCGTAAAAGCTGATTTTCCCGCTTCCCCATGATACCAAAAGATTGTTGACCAACCCATTCTCGGTGCCCAGCAACCCCTGCAGCATATAACTGACAATGACCCAGGAAATAAAAAAAGGAAAAAGCATAGTAGACTGTGTAATTTTTAAAAATTTTTTATTCTTTATTTCGTTCAAGACAACAGCTAACAAAACTGCGAAAAGAGTTCCAAAAATCAAAAACACGAAATTAATCATCAATGTATTTCGGGTGACAATCCATGCCCAGCTGGAACGAAAAAAATATTTAAAATTGTTTAACCCTATAAATGGACTGAACAGCCCCGTTTTATAGTTAAATTTTTGAAAAGCAATGGAAATATAGGGAAGCGTTGCATAACTATAGATAAAAACATAGAGCATTGCCGGGAGTGCCAAAATATAAAGAAATTTATTTTTCCATAACTCCCATCCTGTATTCATTATTTTGTGTTGTCCTTTCTTCCGCATTGCTTTACCGTACCTCATACGTTTGCGCTCCTTCAATATTTTTTTGGATTAAATTCATGAAATTATTGATT
>URPG01000217.1 GCA_900549675.1 uncultured Oscillospiraceae bacterium
TCTCTCTTTTTATTCAAAAAGGAGAGATTTTAATGAACCGAAACAAACTTTATCCTTGGTACTTTGCCTCCGGTGCCGTTATTCTATTCGTTTTACTCTGTTTCTTCCCCGGTGTTTTGGGTATTGCCTATTCCTTTACCGATTGGAATAATTTTGCCAAAGAAATTAATTTCGTAGGCTTAAAAAACTATCAAAAGGTTTTCTCCGGAAGCTCAGAATACGGCAAATATATTATGAACACCGTTATTTTTACCCTTGTTACCACCATTATGAAAACCATTGTAGGGCTTGCCCTGGCACTTTTGCTCACTCAAAATTTCATCAAAGGTAAAAATCTGCACCGCATGGTTATTTTTTCACCGCAGGTTATGTCTTATCTGGTGGTAGGTCTTGTCTTCAAAAGTATGCTGCACCCAACCACAGGTTTCCTCAATAACTTTTTACGCGGAATTGGTCTTGACGCATTGGCTAAAAATTGGCTTACGGATTTAAACCTTGTTTTCCCCAGTATTATGACCGTGGATACCTGGAAAGGCATGGGCTATATCATGGTGGTGGTCATCGCAGGATTGGTATCCATTTCTCCTGATTATTATGAAGCTGCCAATATTGACGGCGCTACCTTTTTTCACAAATTTTTCTACATCACCCTGCCGCTTTTAAAACCGGTTATCATCAACGTAACCGTTCTGAATTTAACTTATGGCCTGCGTGTTTTTGACATGATTTATTCCTTGACCAACGGCGGTCCCGGCAATGCAACAGGCGTTATCAATACCGCTGTTTATAAAGAATTCTCAAAGGGAGATTTTGCAATGGGCACTACTCTTTCGAGTATTCTGTTCTTTGTTCTTTTGGGTTTATTGTATTTTATTTTGCAGTCTATGAACAATAAGGAGGTAGAATCCTGATGAAAAGATCAGCGAAAAAAATCGGGCAAATTCTTGGCAATGCCATTGCTGTTATTATTAGCATGATTGTCCTTTTACCCTTGGTGGTTCTCTTCCTTAATTCCTTTAAAACCTCGGGAGAAGCGAACCGTATGACACTCTCCCTTCCCACAGAATGGAAGTTTGAAAACTATAAGACTGTTATTGAACAGGGTAAACTTATTTCTTCTTTCTTCAACAGCTTGCTTTATAGTGTTTCAAGTGTTATTATAATTGTAATTTTAGTATCAGCCGCCGCCTTTGTCATTTCCAGAAATCATAAAGGCATACACCGTTTTTTCTACTTTTTAATCATTTCAGGTATTGCCATGCCCGTCAACAATGTTGCTTTGATGAAGGTCATGCAAATGCTGCATTTAAATAATACCCGTGTGGGAATTATTCTTCTCTATGCAGCCATTAACATTCCGCTCAGCTTATTTCTGTCTTATGGTTTCATCGGCACGATTCCTCGCGAAATTGACGAGGCGGCTGTCATTGACGGCTGCAAGCCTCACCAATTATTTATGCAGGTCATCGCTCCTTTGCTCACGCCAATTATCTCTACCTTGGCTGTTCTTAATTTCATGTCTATTTGGAACGACTTCACCATGCCGCTCTATTATTTGAATAATTCTCAAAAATGGCCTATGACACTGGCTGTTTACAATTTCTTCGGTGCATTTGAAAATTCATGGAACCTCGTCTCAGCGGATATCATCTTAACGCTCGCACCTGTTCTGTTGGTATTCATCCTGGGACAAAAATATATTGTCGGCGGAGTTTCTGCCGGCTCAGTAAAAGGTTAATAGGAGGATTTTTTAATGAAATTTACCAATGGCTACTGGCAAGTACGTGATGAAATTTCCCCTCTGTTTGCTGTTGAATATGGCAGCCACCGTGTAAACGGTAGCTCTTTAACTGTCTATGCTCCCAGCAGACATATTGAACAAAGAGGAAACATCTTAAACATGGGTATGCTGACAGTTGTGTTGACCAGCCCTATGGAAGATGTCATCAAAATTTCAGTTCGTCACTTTGAGGGTACGGCTTACCGCGGTCCTTTCGCAGAAACCAAAGATACAAATCCTAATGTGACAATTGAAGAAACTGAAGATTCTGTTATTTATCAAACTGGAAAAACAAAGGCAGTTGTCAGCAAAGCGCCCAATGCATGGTCTGTTCGTTTCTTCGACGGCGACCGTGAATTGACCAACTCTTCTTTCCGAAATATGGCTTATATGTCCAATAAAAAAACAGGACGTAACTATATGGTAGAGCAGTTGGCATTGGATGTAGATGAATATGTCTACGGCCTGGGAGAGCGTTTTACTCCTTTTGTCAAAAACGGACAAACCGTTGAGATGTGGAATGAAGACGGCGGCACAGCCAGTGAAATTGCCTATAAAAACATTCCTTTCTATATCACCAATAAGGGTTATGGTGTTTTATTGGATAACGAGGGTGATGCGGCTTATGAAATTGCCAGTGAAAAGGTAGAAAGAATTCAGTTTTCTGTAGAAGGCGAACGTCTGGATTATTATTTCATCAACGGACAAACTCCCAAAGGCACCATTCAAAAATACACGGAACTGACAGGTAAACCCGCTTTGCCTCCCGCATGGTCTTTTGGTTTGTGGCTCACCACTTCTTTTACCACCAACTACGATGAAAAAACCACTTCTCACTTTATTGACGGTATGGCTGAACGAGATATCCCTCTCCATGTTTTCCATTTTGACTGTTTCTGGATGGAGGGCAATGAATGGTGTAACTTTACTTGGGATGCCAATACTTTCCCCGACCCCGAGGGTATGATTCAGCGCTACCATGATAAGGGGCTTAAAATTTGTGTTTGGATTAACCCATATATTGCACAAAAATCACCTCTTTTCCATGAAGCAAAAGAGCTTGGTTATCTCATAAAGAAATCCAATGGCGATGTCTGGCAAACCGATATGTGGCAAGCCGGTATGGGTATTGTGGATTTCACCAATCCAGGTGCTTGTACTTGGTATCAAGCAAAATTAAAAACACTGTTGGATATGGGTGTCGATTGCTTTAAAACAGACTTCGGCGAAAGAATCCCCGTCAAGGATATCGCTTATTTTGACGGCTCTGATTCTGTTAAAATGCACAACTATTACACACAGCTTTATAATAAATGCGTCTTTGAACTGCTCGAAAAGGAAAGAGGCGTCGGTGAGGCCGTTCTGTTTGCCCGTTCTGCTACTGTAGGCGGACAGCAATTCCCTGCACACTGGGGTGGAGATTCTTCTGCCTCTTATCCTTCAATGGCAGAAACCCTGCGCAGTGGTCTTTCTCTTGCCTGTGCCGGTTTCGGCTTTTGGAGTCACGATATCAGCGGGTTTGAAAGCACCGCACCTGCCGATATCTACAAGAGATGGTGCCAATTTGGCCTGTTGAGCTCTCACAGCCGTCTGCACGGTTCTTCCTCTTACCGTGTGCCGTGGCTCTTTGATGATGAAGCCTGCGAGGTTCTCAAAAAATTCGTAAATCTAAAATGTTCTCTTATGCCTTATCTCTATCATCAAGCTGTACTTTCCCACCAAGAAGGTACTCCGATGATGCGTCCTATGTTTGTTGAGTTCCCGTCTGACCGTTCCTGTGAACCTCTTGACAAACAATACATGATGGGTGATTCACTTTTGGTTGCTCCTATCTTTAAAGAGTCCGGAGAAGTCGAATATTACTTACCCAAAGGCAAATGGTATAATTTGCTAACAAATACAGTAGTTGAGGGTGAAAAATGGCATAAAGAAACACATGATTATTTCTCCATGCCTTTGCTGGTTCGTCCCAACAGTATTTTGGCAGTAGGCGCTTGTGATACCAAACCCGATTATGACTATGCAGATGGCGTCACTTTCTATTTGTCCATCTTTGAAGATGGAGCTTCTGCTGAAACCCATGTGACCAATTTATCCGGTGAAGTTGTCATGACAGCCAAGGCTGTACGTAACGGAAATACCATTACGCTGCAGGTTACAGGCGGTTCCGACAATTGGCAGTATAAAATACTGGGTGATGAGGAGCTTACTGTTATTAAAGCATAAATTTCATCATACTGAACAATATGTAAAAAGGCCCCATACTTTCAGTAATAA
>URPG01000218.1 GCA_900549675.1 uncultured Oscillospiraceae bacterium
ATACATAAGGAGGCGTTTTTTAATGAGTAAAATAGTCATTAATGCTTACGACCAAAAAAGTATAATTAACAAAAACATTTACGGTCATTTTTCCGAACATCTGGGCAGATGTATCTACAACGGTCTTTTTGTCGGTGAAGATTCTGATATTCCCAACACAAAAGGGATGAGAAATGATGTTGTCGCCGCACTGAAAAATATCAAAATTCCTGTGCTGCGTTGGCCGGGCGGCTGCTTTGCCGATGAATACCATTGGAAAGACGGTCTCGGCCCTAAAGAAAATCGTAAAAAGATGATTAATACCCATTGGGGCGGCGTAGTGGAAGATAACTCCTTTGGTACACATGAATTCATGGAGCTGTGTCATCAGCTTGGCTGCGAACCCTACATTAACGGAAATGTGGGCAGCGGCACTGTACAGGAAATGAGTGAATGGGTAGAATACCTGACCTTTGACGGTACCTCTCCCATGGCGGCACTGCGCGCTGAAAACGGAAGAACTGAACCTTGGAAAGTCAAATACTTTGGTGTCGGCAACGAAAACTGGGGCTGCGGCGGAAATATGCGTCCGGAGGATTATGCGGCTCTCTATAGAAGATTCCAAACTTATGTCAGAAATTACGGTGATAATAAAATTTTCCGTATTGCCTGTGGACCCAATGTGGACGATTACAACTGGACCGAAAAAGTCATGGAAATCGCCGCTCCCTTTATGGATGCGCTGACCCTGCATTACTATACCGTTCCCAACGTATGGGATAAAAAAGGTTCTGCTACAGAATTTGATGACGCAGAATATTACCGCACGGTTTCCAGAGCTTTAAGAATGAACGAACTGATTTCTAACCATACCCAAATTATGAACAAATTTGATCCGGAACATCGTGTCGGATTAATCGTAGATGAGTGGGGTACTTGGTTTGATGTAGAACCCGGTACAAACCCCGGTTTCTTATATCAGCAAAACACAATGAGAGATGCCATGGTGGCGGCTGCCACTCTCAATATCTTTAATCAGCACAGTGACCGGGTCATCATGGCCAACCTTGCACAAACCGTTAACGTTTTACAGTCTGTCATTCTTACAGAAGGCGATAAAATGCTGCTTACCCCCACTTATCATGTCTTTGACCTGTATAAAGGTCATCAGGATGCCACTCTTCTGTACAGCTACGTGGAAAATGATACCGTCGGTACGGAAGAAGCCTCTGTTCCGCACTTACACTGCTCTGCTTCTCAAGCAAAAGATGGTTCCATCCTCATCACCGCCGCCAACTTCTCTTTGGATAAAGAAGCTCCTGTTAACTGTACTCTTGTAGGGGCAGATGTTCAAAATGTCAGTGCCAAAATCCTTACCGGTAAACCGCAGGATCACAATACATTCGAGAACCCTGAAAATGTAAAAATCGTAGACTTTGCGGATGTGAAAAAAGAAGGCGATAATTTGAGCTTTACTTTGCCTGCCTGCAGTGTAGTCGCCATTACAGTAAAATGACAGATTCCGCTCCTCAACGATTCTGCCGGCGTTGTTTACTAAAAGATATTTCAAAGGATGAGTACTTTCATACCGTCTATGAGTATATCGAAAGTCTGGATGAATCTCAAAAGACTCCGGATAATGAATATGAGCACAGATTGTCCATTTGCCAAGATTGCTCTCATCTTGTCAATGCAATGTGTGAGCTTTGCGGTTGTTTTGTAGAAGTACGGGCCGCTAAAAAACAATCTCACTGTGCACAGAGTTCAAAAATCTGGTAAATCTCTGCTATCTTCACATACCCATCAGATATTACTTTTCCCCGCCCAACAAGTACAAATATTGTTGGGCGGGATTTATTTTGCATATATTTTATCATCACATCCGCCTTGTTCATTCTTCTAATGCTGAATTGCTTAATGCTGAATTGCTTAAATTTTCACATATATCTATTAAGCATATCGTTTTTATATGCTTAATAGATATATGTTTTTATAAATCTAATGGTTGCTATTCGCCTCTATTTTGTAGTATGATAAAGTTAAATTCGTAACTTCGGAGGTTCCTATGAGAGATGAAACCAAATGCCTGCATGCAGGTTATCAGCCTAAAAATTCCGAGCCTAAAATGCTCCCCATTGTACAAAGCACCACTTATGTCTATGATACCGCACAAGAAGTAGGAGATGTTTTTGACGAACCCACAAAATCTTTGATTTATTCTCGGTTTGCCAATCCTACTGTTATGGCTGTAGAGGAAAAAATCGCCGCACTGGAGGGCGGTGTCGGGGCTATGTGTACTTCCTCTGGTCAAGCGGCAACCTTATTTGCCATCCTCAACTTATGCAAAGCAGGTGATAGCTTTGTCAGCACCTCTCAAATTTACGGTGGCAGTATCAACCTTTTTGCCGTCACTTTGAAAAAACAAGGCATAGAATGTATCTTTGTCAATGCAGATGATGACGAAGAAACTCTTCAAGCCGCCATAAAAGACAATACACGTCTAATTTTTGGTGAAACCATTGCCAATCCAGCTCTTACTGTGCTGGACATTGAAAAATTTGCGAACATTGCTCACAAAAATAATATTCCACTTATTATGGATAATACCTTTGCCACCCCTATTCTTTGCAAACCCTTTGAATTTGGTGCCGATATCGTTGTTCATTCTACCTCGAAATATATGGACGGTCATGCTGTACAGGTAGGCGGTGTAATCGTTGACAGCGGCAACTTCAACTGGAAAAATGGAAAATTCCCGGATTTTACAGAACCGGATGAATCCTATCACGGTACCGTTTATACTGAAAATTATGGAAAGGCCGCATATATTATCAAGGCTAGAATGCAATTAATGCGGGATTTCGGTGCTTATCCGGCTGCTCATTCCGCCTTTTTATTAAACTTAGGCTTGGAAACCCTTGCCCTTAGAATGGAACGATATTGCGCAAACGCTTTAAAGGTAGCAGAGTACCTGCAAAAATCCGATAAAATTGAAAGTGTCATTTATCCCGGATTAAAAACAGATCCCTATTATGCCTTAGCCCAAAAATATCTCAAGGGCTGCAGCGGAGTAATTTCCTTTATCGTCAAAGGAGGAAAAGAAAAAGCGATTCGGTTTATGGATAGCTTAAAATTGACTTCGATTGAGGTTCATGTGGCTGACATACGTACCTCAGTTTTACATCCTGCCAGCTCCACTCACCGTCAGCTTTCAGAAGAACAGCTTATCACTGCCGGTATCAACCCCGGCATGGTTCGTATCTCTGTCGGGCTTGAAAATATCGAGGATATCTTGGAAGATCTGGAACAGGCACTGGCTGAAATTTAAAGTTTTATTTTTATCGATATATAACCACAAAGGGCAGAAAGCAAAATTGCTTTTCTGCTCTTTTTTATGGGCAGATTTCTGCAACTTTATATTGTAAAATAACTAAAAAAATTTTGAAAATAATAAAAAAATATTGACGATTAAAAAATATCTTGGTATAATGTTTTCTATTCAACAGTTTGATATAAAACATTATGGAAGGAAATGGGGTATGGAAACCAAACGTATTGGACATGAACTGCGTTCTCTAAATAATTTAATCCGCCGTTATTTTGAGTTTTCTTCACATAAAAATGAAGTCGACACCGTCACCGGCAACAATGGCTGGATTATCCGTTATTTGGCAGATAATGCTGACAAAGAAATTTTCCAAAAAGATATCGAAGACTTTTTCACCATCACACGTTCCACCGCCTCCAAGGTTTTGACTTTAATGGAACAAAAAGGCTTGATTGAGCGGCACTCAGTTGCACAAGATGCTCGCCTTAAAAAAATTGTTTTAACAGATAAGGCTTGGAAAATCCGTAAATTAATGATGAAAGACGTAGAAAAAATGGAGGAAATTCTGCTCAAAGGGTTTTCTAAGTCTGATATTGATACTCTTTATCAATATTTAAATAAAATGAAACAAAATATTTCAATTATGCAAGAAAACAAGTGAGGTTTTTATGGTTAAAAAACTTTTATCCAGTGTTCGAGAATACAAAAAAAGCACCCTATTAACACCTTTGTATGTTCTCCTAG